>JAKAWF010000100.1 GCA_021817025.1 bacterium | reverse complement strand
TGGCGAGCTCTGCCAGCGCCGCGTCCAACTGGGCCAGATCCGCCAGCAGAAGCTCGGCACCCTGCCCCAGCTGCAGCGCCAGGGCGGTGTCGACGACGTCCTGGCTGGTCAGGCCCAGGTGGAGCAGACGGCCCTCGGGACCCAACTGCTCTTGGACCGCGCTGACAAACGCGGCCAGGTCGTGACCCTGCTCGGCCTCCAACTCCCGCAGCCGCTGGGGACTGGGCACCGAAGCCGATTCCAGGGCGGCCATGTCCGCCGGAGAGATCTGACCGAGCTCACAGCGCGCCCTGCACACGGCCAACTCGACTCGCAGCCAGAGCCGGACCCGGTTCTGCTCCGACCAAAGGGCGCGCAACTCAGCGGGAGCGTACCTATCGATCATTCGCGCGGGCCGTGGCTGAGCGCTGGAGCGGCGCGGGGATCCTCAACTCCCTCGAGTATAAGTCATGGCCCCGAGCCGTTCCCGGACATGCCCCGAGCAGCGCCCACCAGCCGCCGTGCTCGCAACCCCCGCTCGGGTCGGGCTGATATCCGCTCCACCGGCGCGGTCGGCCTCCGTCGCGCTGTCGGCGGCCCCCCGGCAGGCGCCTGGGCGGTCGGACTTGGGCTCCGCCTCACCCACCCTCCGCCGGACATTCATGCGTTCGCCTGCGTCCCCATCCTGGCGAACCGTCGCCGAGCCCTCAGCAGGCGGGCGCTTGCGGTTACCGTTGACAGGTGGCCAAGGCTCGCAGTCGAGTTTCCGTAACCGGACCGTCGACCCCTCCGTTGGTGACACAGATCCGTTGATGACTCAGACCCGAAGCGGCTGGCCATGAGTCTCCCCAACGATCACGACGAGGCTCTGGTCGCCAGAGCCAAGGAGGATCCGGAATACTTCGGCGAACTGTATGACCAGTACTTCCCGCAGATCTACCGCTATGTGGCCTCCCGGGTGGGCAGCCAGCCCCTGGCTGAGGACATCACCAGCGAGGTCTTCTTCAAGGCCCTGCGGGCCCTGCCTCGCTATCAGCACGCCGGCCATCCCTTCTCGGCCTGGCTCTACCAGATCGCGGTCAATGCGATCACCGACCACTACCGCTCCCGGAAGCGCGCCGAGGACAGCCTCGATGACGTGCCAGAGCCGGTCGATCCCACCCCCGCCGTCGAGGATGAGGTGGCTCAGCGGCTGGGCGCCCAGGGCATCTGGGCCCTCATCGAGGCGCTGCCGGAGCAGCAGCGGATCGCGATGACCCTGAAGTATGGGGAAGACTTGAAGCTGGCGCAGATCGGGGTGATCATGGGCAAGACGGAGGGGGCGGTCAAACTGCTCATCTTCAGAGGCACCGCCAGCCTGCGCCAGCGCCTCCAGGCCAGCCGGGAAGACGCGGGCCGGGAGCCCTCCCTTGGCTGAGCTCCCCAGCTGGCTCCGCCGCCGCGCCACCCCACCCTCCGGGGTGGACCAGGAGTTGTTCGAGATCCTCGAGGAGGACCCGCGCGGCCGGGAGCAGGGCCTGCTCAGCACCGCTCGCGAGATCGGGGCCGCGATCCGAACGACGGCCCGCCCGGAGCCCGACCCCATCTATCGGGGTCACCTCCGGGCCAGCCTGATGGAGGAGGCCCACCTCCGCTCCCGAGTTCGATCTCGCCCCCGGCGCCGGTTCGGATTCGTCCTGGGCACCAGCCTGGGGGTCGCCGGGCTGGCCATGCTGTCGCTGGTGCTGGTGTCGGTGGTCGTGCTCCCGGCTGGGGCCAAGTCGGTGACGGTCCGGGCTTCGGTGCAGGGCAACCCGCGGGTGCCGGTGACTCAAGCAATCCAGCTGAGCTTCAATCAGCCCATGGTGGAGACCAGTGTCGTGCGGGGGCTCAAGATCGATCCGGCGGTCTCCTTTCGGGCCAAGTGGCCAGACGCCAAGACCCTGGTGATCGCGCCCAGCCACCACCTGGTGCCCAATGTCTCCTATGTGGTGAGCATCGCCAGATACGCGGCCAAGGCCCAGAACGGGGCCACCCCCCTGTCCAACATCGTGATTCCCTTTGGAACCGTGCCCACCTCATCCAAGGGGGTAGGGTACCCACCTTCCCTGGTGGCCGTGGACCGGGTCGCCTACGCCACTGGAGCCCAGAGTCTGAGCTACGCCCCTGACGGCCAGCTCCTGCTGCTGGCAAGCGGCCAGGTGGTGTCGCAGGGCACCCTGCTCCCGACCCTGCCGGGGGCGCAGGCGTCTGCGACCACCAGCACGCCGCCGCCCCTCAGCAATCCCTCCGCCACCAGCGCTCTCGGCCCAGCTGCCCAGAGCGGGGTCATCTACACCCTCGCCAGCCCCCAGGCGGCACTGGCCGGCAACGCGTTGGGGCCAGTGGCCTCACCGGACAGCCAGGACCTCGCCTACTGGGCTCCCGCGGCGACAGGCTCATCAACCCTGGAGGTGGCCCCGATCGGCGGCTCCGGGCGGGTGCTGGCTCTCGCCAGCAGCACTGACCAGAGTCCCCAGCTCGCCTGGCTCAACGACAGCGAGCTCCTCTACTCATCCGAGGGACATCTCTTCGAGGTGAATCTGGACGGCCAGACATTGAGCGTGTTCCCGTTTGTGAAACTGGGTGCCACCGGATACTTCTCGATCTCGCCCAACGGCCAGGCCCTATTCGCAAAGCCCTCCGGCGTGCCTACGGTCTACGACCTGGCCAACGGGTCCTCACGGGTGCTGGCTGGGCTTCAGGGCACGCTGTCATGGTCTCCCACCAGTGATCAGCTGGCCTACGTCGCCGAGCAAGACGGGCACCAGGTCATCGACTTGTCGGCGACGTTGGGCGGACAGCTCCAGCAGCTGCTGGTGGCCCCTGCCGGAACGGGCCTGGGCGGACTCACGTACAGCCCTGACGGCACCTACATCGCCTACATCGCTGAGACTCCGGGGACCGGAAGCCAACTCGGTGCGGTGGACGTCGCAACTGGGACCAGCGCCCTCCTCAGCACCCTCACGGGGATGAGCCAGCCGGCCTGGTCTCCCTTCGGCAGCGAGCTGTCGGCGCTGGAGAGCACTCCGACCGGCGCCAGCGCGGTCCTCTCACTGCAACTGTCCAACCCTCCCCAGACCTCCAGCGCCGGGGGACTGGCCGCCTCTGCCATAGGCTGGGCGAGCCAGCTGGCCCAACTCCAGGTGACGGCCGGTCCGGCGGCTCTGACCGCAATGGCGGACCTGCTGGCCCCCAACACCTCGATCGCGACGCCTGTGCTCCTGCCGGGGTCCTTCGACCGCTTCTACGCCGTCTCGAGCACCCCCGCCAGCGCCGGCTCGAGCAGTTATGAAGTCGATCTCGAACTGGTCAAAGACGCCACCACCAGCACTCCTGCGGCCTACCTGCAGGAGCAGGTCACAGTGGCCATGGGCGGTCCCACCCCTCTGATCACAGCTCTCAGCCAGGGCCAGCTGACCACCCTGCCGGCGGGCCCCTTGGTGCTGAGTGCCACCACCTCCACCAGCGCTGGCGCCACCACCTTCGTCCTCCAGTTCAACTCGGACCTGGACCCGGCCACGGTGGGACCTCAATCGGTCGCCCTCACGGACGGAGGCCAACCTGTCGCCAACCTGCAGATCAGCTACCAGGCATCCAGCCGGCAGGTGACGGTCACGGCCTCTCAGCTGCCTCCGGGACCGCTCCAGCTGACCGTGAGCGCACCCCTCTCGGACGTCAATCACACACCCATCTCCGTGGCCTACCAGCTCTCGCTCCCCGCGGTCCCGGCCAGCTGAGGTCCCCTCCAGGACGGCTCGGATCCACCTTCGTGAGGGTTTGGCCCCGTTCGATGGCGACGGCAGTGTGGATGGACGACGGCGTCAAGGTGGCTGCTCACCCTGGTCCGGGAGGGAATCCTCGGAACGCTGACCAGGACACGCTGGGGCAGAGCGGCGTGCGTAGGAACCATGAGGTCATTGCCGAGAGCACCAGGGCCCGGTCCCGGTCGACAGCGATGCCCTGGTGCTCTCGGCAAGGGCAGTCCGACGGCGATCGGGACCTGCGTGATGGATGGCTCCCGGCAGGTCCCGCCCGATCTGCGGGAGGGGCGGGCCCTCCGCCTTCCGGGCGGTCCGCCGCCAGAGCTGCCGGGCTGGGTGTCTCACCGCCTGCCCACAACCTGGCCCGCGAGATGTCCGGATGGTTGGCATCGGGCTGCTGGGGCGGACCGTCGGCCCGCACCACCATCAGGCGACGGCGCCTCTGCCGGTTCTCCGTGCCCAGACTGGCCCACCGCCCAGCTCGCCTTGACACTGTGCATCCGCACCTGCGCTGGCCAACAACACGACGGCTGTTCCTGACCGCCCCAGCCGGATCCGCGCCACTGCCTCACCGCGCCGCCCCCGCACGCCCGGCACGGACCCACAACCCACCATCAGCACGCCCAAGACGCCGCCGGGCTCGGTTCAGCTCTGGGGACAGTGCGCCCCCCTGCCCCAGGTCACGATCCCACAGCCGCCACTCCGCAGGCACCTCCCTTCCTGCGGAGATCAACGCGCTTCCGTGCCTCTGCTCGACCTCTGGCCGGTGAATTGACGATGAGAGGATCCTCTGCCTGGTGGTCACCGATCCACCCGGTACACTTCCGGCCGGTGTGCTGATGGCGACGAGCGGGCTGCCCGGCTCTGTGGCAGGGCGCGCCGACACCGGCAGCTTCCCATCCCGGAACCATCAATATGCTGTCACTGGGTGAACGCCCTGTAGCCTCACCCACACTCCTTCAAGTTCATCTCCGCTCACTAGCCCAGCGTACGGGCAGCTGTTCGCAACACTCTCTTCCGCCATCGGACCCCCGCAGGACCGAGGAGCTGCGCATCCCCGCGACTCAGGGCGCCCCGTGACCTCGCACACGGAAGACGCCCCTGGAAGGCACCGGCTTCGGGTTGACTGGAAACTCAAGCAGGGTCCCGCATTTCGCGAGGACTGGACCCGTAGGCGTAGTCGGCATCCGCGTACCGACTCCCGGCGAACGTCCCGGGAGGCAGTAGCCCCGCCAACTGGTCCCGTTCCTCTGGCTCCAAGACAATCCGGGCGGCTTCCGCGTTCTCTGCCAGGTTGCTCCGATGCTTGGTGCCGGGGATGGGCACCACATCCTCCCCCTGGGCGAGCAGCCACGCCAGCGCCAGCTGCGCTGGGCTTGCTCCCTTCTCAGCGGCCAAACGTCGAACCAGCTGCACCAGCTCCAGATTGCGCTGAAAGTTCTCCCCCTCGAAGCGAGGATTGTGCCGGCGAAAGTCGTCACTGGCGAAGTCCTCAGTCGTGGTTATCCGGCCGGTGAGAAAGCCCCTTCCCAGGGGGCTGTATGGCACCAATCCAATTCCAAGGCGACGCGCGGCGGCCAACACCTCGTTCTCAATGTCCCGCGTCCACAGCGACCACTCGCTCTGCAGAGCACTGATCGGGTGGGTCGCGGAGGCCCGCTCCAGCGAGTCCCGACTCGCCTCGGATAGTCCCAGGAAGCGCACCTTTCCGGCCTGTACCAGCTCCGCCATCGCACCCACCGTCTCCTCGATGGGGACCAGCGGATCTACCCGATGCTGGTAGTAGAGGTCGATCTGATCCACGCCCAACCGCTGCAGAGACTCATCGCAGCACTGGTGGACGTACTCGGGCCGACCGCTGATCGAGTTGGCCATGGCGCCATCGCGCACGATCCCGAACTTGGTCGCCAGCACGAACCGGTCCCGATGGCCCGCGATCGCACGACCGATGAGCCGCTCGTTATGGCCGTCCCCGTAGGCATTGGCCGTGTCCAGGAAGAAGATCCCAAGCTCCAAGGCACGCTCGATGGTGGCCAGCGACTCCGCCTCGTCGGCTGGCCCATAGGCCTGAGACATGCTCATGCAGCCGAGGCCAAGAGCGGACACCAAAAGACCTTGACTCCCGAGCCGCCGGATCGGGAACTCCCGCCCAGTCACCCGGTCACTCTACCCACGGGCCTTCGGCCCCGTCCAAGCAGATCTTGGTCGCCCCGCACCGGTGGCGGTGCCCCCAAAGACGTGGCGCGCATGCTTCCGATCACCGCTCGACCAGGGTCCGCAGACTGGCCAGGGTGCTCGTGCTGACGTCGTCTGGCAGAGAACAGCCGGGACCCACCACCAGGCGTGATCCCAGCTCCTTGCCAAGCTGGGCCACATGCCGTGCCTCAGCGGCCCCCGCCGGCGACCGCTGGAGTTCCGAGATTCCGCCCAAGATCAGCTTGCCGGGAAGGGCAGCCGCACCTTCGACCAGGCCCACTTCGCTCTCCTGTTCGCTCCACCCCACCACTTGGACGGGGTAGCCCGCGTACCTCCCAGCTGACTCGTTGAGGCCCCCGTGGACATGCAGCACCCGCAGCGCAGCCGCCGCCGCTCCCCGGAGCCCGGCCAGGTCGTACGGCACCCCCAGCTCGCGGTAGTCGTCCGGGCTGAGCACGTCCTGGCCCCAGCAGGAGTAGTAGACGCCGTCGGCCCCGGCGCGGATGCAGGCGGAGGAGAGCTCACTGGCGACTCCCGCCAACGCCCAGAGCACCTCGTGAGCGACCGCCCGTTCAGCGGCGACAAGCTCGCGGAGCCCGTCCGCGCCGCACCACAGGCCGATCATTGCCAGCGGCGAAAACACGGTGACCAAGACCAAGTCGCCCTCCAGGAGTTGCCCTCTGGTCAGCTCGACAGTCCGGATGTATTCCGCCGCCCGCCCCACCTGATGGATCGACCCGAAGTGGCGCAGATGAGCCACTTGAACGAACGAAGAGAGCGAAAAGTCCTCGAAGAGGATGGGGATGTCCGGCATTATCTTGGCCGCCGCCAGGCGGTGGTCGCGATAGAACTCCACCGTGCGCCAAGCGAGTTCACGGGGGTCATCGGTGCGAAAGTGCTTCCAGAAGAGAATGGGAGCGAGGTCGCCATCGCCGGACCGCAGCAGCGACGCCGACCGGGCCGCAGACCGGTCCGCCATCACGAGTGCCCTCCTCTGGTTGTAGGCGCTGGCCAGCCCACGGCCGCCTTGCCGAACCCAGTCGCCCGAAGCGGTCGGAGTCGCAGGGTCCGCCCCCAGCGACGCCCCCAGCGCCGGCCCGCCACTGTCATCTTGGCACCCCACTCGTGGCCACCGCTCCCGCAGGCTCCCAGTGAGCGCCAGCTTTGGGCGCTGCCCGACAATCTACCTGGTCCGCGTTCAGAGCGGGGATACACTGCCAGTTCCTGAGGGGCCGGACGCCGCCCGACCACCTCGGTGTGCCCGCGGTGACGGCCGGCCAGAGGAGAACCCATGCCGCGATTCCCCTACGACGACCAGGTTGCCAGCCAGGCCGAGGTCGTGGCGGCGGTGCTGGAATCGCTGGACGTGCCGACCCTGGATCCGAATCGCCCACTCCTGTTCGCAGGGATCGGGACCTCCTTGCATGCCTGCCGCATTGCGGCCTACTGGGTGGCCGAGCTATCTCAGGGGCGATTTCGCCCGGCGGCTGTGGAAGCCCACGAGCTGGCCCTGCACGGCAACTTCCGGACTAGGGACCAGCTCGTGGTCGTGTCCCATCGGGGCACCAAGCGTTTCCCCACCGAACTCCTAGCCCGCGCGGGCGGCGCGGGAGCCACCACGGTGACGGTCACCGGCCAAGGGGCAGCCAACCCCGCCGACGACTTCGCGGTCCACACCTGCGCTGGCGAGCTGGCGAGTACTCACACCGTCTCCTACCTCGCCGCCCTGGCCGCACTTGGCGGTTTGGTGGCCCGGCTTGTGGGAAGTGCGGCGGACGAGTTTGCCCATGCGCTCAGCGCGGTCCCCCAGTCGATCGCCGCCACCCTGCCGGTATGTCGGAGGAACTTGCCCTGCACGGGACTCCCGCCGTCTTCGAACCCCGGAGGATGGCAGCGCTGGTGATCCAACCTGGTCGGGATGACGGCGGTCGATATCGGCAACTGCAGGTCCTGCTGGCGGAGCTTGGGCTCGCGGTCATCACCTGCGGAACTCACGAGGCCGACCTGCCGTCCGCCAAGGTCGACTACCTGCTCCGCCCCTTGGTGACGATCATCCCATTCCAACGTCTGGTCGCGGAACTGGCCAGACGCCGCAGCTCAAACCCAGATGTGACCCGGGGAGATATTGAGCCGTGGGCATCAGCCATTCCCAGGGTCCGCCTGTAGAGACCGAGCCAAAGTTGCCCTGGAGTAGCGCCTGAGTGAAGCTCACCCGAGCGGCGAACGCGGCGCCAACCTTGCCCGGCCAGGGGGACCAAGGACTGCCATCGCGAGCGGGCGACTGCCCGCCACCCCACCTCGGCCGTTCCTGGCAGACCCCCCGCGGCGACCGTGGCCAGGAATCCCTGCCCACGCCAGGTCTACGAAGGTGACCGACTTGCGGTTTGCCGGCATGCTCGGATGAGCGTGCTGGCGATCACCGCCCTCATCGCGGTCATCGGTTTCGCCTTCATGCTGGGAGTCTCCGACGCACCCAATGCCAGCGCCGCCTTGCTCGCGGCCAGGGCGACCTCATATCGAGGCGCCATCGCGTTCGCCTTTGTGCTACACGTGGCCGGAGGACTGGTGGCTGGTCAGGCCGTGGCACGGACCATGATCAGCCTGGTGCATGTGGCCCCATCCCAGGTGGCGGGAACATACCTGGCGGGGGGGACCGCCACCATCGCTTTCACGCTGGCCGCAACCAGGCGGGGCATCCCGGTGAGTGCCAGCATCGGCCTGGTCGGTGGCCTCGCGGGAGCGGCGGCCGTGACCGGTGGACCAGGCGCCGTTGGCTGGGGAGGCCTCAGCGGGTGGCATCCCGTCGGAGTCATCGGCACACTCGCCGCGGTGGTCATCTCCCCGGTCCTGGGAGCTGCGGTGGCGGATCTGGCCCGCCGCGGGCTGCAGCCGATCGCCCACCGAGCCACCCGCGAATCCCTGCGCCCGATGCGCGGCCTGATCTGGGCCACCGCCGGCCTGGTGGCGATCGCTGACGGGTCCAACGACGGCCAGAAGGCGATGGGACTGGCCACCGGGCTGCTGGTGGCAGGCGGGGAGATCCACACGTTCAATGTCCCGCTGTGGGTCACGGCTACGGTCGCAGCGGTATTGGCAGCTGGCACCGCCGTAGGCGGGCGTCAGATCATCCGCACCGTCTCGTCGCGCTTTTATCGGGGTGGACCGCTGGACGGGCTGGCGGCTCAGGCGGCCTCGGCGCTCACCATCCTGGCGGCGAGCGCTGTCGGAGCACCGGTCAGCACCTCGACCGTGGTCGCCTCCGGAATGGTGGGAGTCGGCGC
This sequence comes from bacterium, assembly GCA_021817025.1. The sequence goes on along the minus strand of JAKAWF010000100.1, from coordinate 1,523 downwards.
CGCGCGCCGCCGTCATCACGTGCGCTGGACTACAGTGTTCATGGTGGTCAGTGCCTGGGTCGTGACGGTACCCGCCTGCGCGGTCATCGGGGCCGGTCTGGTGTTGGCCGCACGGGCGGTGGTCAGGCTTTGACTATCGAGTCGGGCTGATGGCGTCCCCCAAACGCATCTGGTGGCGCCTCTTGCTTCCCGGCTCGTCGGCCAGCGTCCTGGCGATGCTGGTGGCACAAGCAGATGTCACCGCCTCTGGCCTGAAGCACTTCGCCGACTGGTCTGACTCGGGCTCGACTGCGGCATCCCAGGAGTTGCGCCGCTGCCACGAGGAGGCATTCACCTCCCGTCGAGCCGTGCTCGCCGCCCTGCAGACCGCTCTCTCCACCCCCCTTGATCAGGAGGACATCTACATCCTCTCTGAGCGGTTGGATCGGGTTCTAAATGAGGCGAAGGATGCGGTCAGGGAAGCCGAGGTCCTGAACTGGAAACCCGACCAGCATCTGCGCGCGATGGGTCACAATCTCGCCCAGGGCACGGCGGCACTGGTGGTCGGGTTCCAGATGCTGCCTCATAAGATGGAAGGGGCCGGGGCCCAAGCGGATGCCGCGGTCGCTGCCATCCGGCACGTGGAGCACCGCTACCGCGAGGCGATGACTGAACTCCTAGAAGCCAAGGACCTCAGGACCGTGATCGCCGCGCAGGATCTGTACCGCCGGTATCTCCGGGTCGCCGACCATATCGTCGCGGTTGCAGACCGTCTCTGGTATGCCGTCCTGCGCGGCGCCTGAGCGGTGGCCGGACGGCGACCAAAGCCGGTTTTCTGCTGGGTCACGAGGTGATCGCGACTGACACGAGACGGCCGGTGCGGACCATTGGACATCGAGATGCGGTAGCTGCTGATAATTGGCCTCAATCCACCGACCAAGGGCAGCGGCAGGCTGCAAGAGCGCCGGTGAGCGGTCGAAGGCTGAGGAATGGCTGGCCGGACGCTCGCTGGGCGGCCATGAGTGCGTCGGGCAAGAGGTCGAAAGCCCAGAGCTGCCTGAAACTGGGCATGGCATGAAGGTTTCGGGCATGCTGACGCCGGTGGGAGGTCCGCGCGGGGTTGGCGGGAGCCGGCGCTCAGGTGGCGGCGCGGATCTGTCCTGGGGCGTTGAGACAAAGCTGCTGCCAGGGCCAGCGTTGGGGCAGATGCAGGGTCTCTCGGCGAGCGGAGCGGGTGCGCCGCCCCGGAACAGAGAACAGGCAGAGGCGAAGTCGGCCGGTGGTGGTGCGGGCTGGCAGTTGCTCGGGCAGGCCGATGTCCACGCCCGGTTCGCCGCAGGGCCGCGGTGCTGCATCTGGTGGGCAAGTTCCAGGTGAGCGAGCGGCAGGCGTGCCGGGCTGTGGGTCAGCCCAGAACGACGCAGAGACGGCCGCCGCGGCCGGTGGCGGCCCCGGAGGCGCTGCTGCGGCAGCGGTTGCGCCAGGTTGCCAAGGAACGGCCCCGGTGGGGCTTCCGGCGGGCCGGAGCGGTGTTGCGGGATGAG
>JAKAWF010000099.1 GCA_021817025.1 bacterium | reverse complement strand
ACACGCGCCCGTGACCATCCCGGAAGTGGCCACGTCACGAGCGATCCGCGGGACCGGCTCGTGGATCGCACCCAGGGCACAGCCCAGGGAGTCCAGCAGCATGCGGCTGGCACCATGACGCTCGACCTCGCCCAGCCTCTTGTAGGTCACTGAGCGCGCCAAATCGAGGATCGCCTCTACGACCGGGTCTCGCTCCATGTTCATGACGCACCTGCCTTGGAGATGGTCGCTGGCGTGCGCGTAGAGTCTGGGGGAGCCGGCCGCAGAGCCGACAGCAGGGCTCCCACCGAGGCGGCGCCCACCACTCGCCGGACCGCGTCCAGGGCGGAGGCGGCCTCGCCGGCGGAGAGCGACTGGTCCGCGCAGTCGAGGAACTTCCGGTCTAGTTCCGCCCGCGACAGGGGGTTCTGGGGGTAGCCGCGGGCCCACTCGCTGAGGCGGGACTCGGAGGTGCCGTCATTCCGCTCCACCGTGACCCGGGTGCGGACGTGGCGAAAGCCTTGGGCCTCAAGTTCCGCGTCCACCACAACCTCGACCTTGGAAAGGAAAGCCTGTATGTGGGGGTCGAGCACTGCGGAGTCGGTGAAGTCGGCCAAGTCGGCGTGGCGGCGCACGACGCCGGTCGCCATGCAGTATTCGAGGCTGAACTTTCCCTCCAGCCCGGTAGTTGGGCGATGGTAGATCAGAGCATTGAGAACGTTGGAGTTGGTCCCGACCACCACCCGCCGCACTTGGGCAGGCCTGATGTCGTGCTCTCGGACCATCGCCAAGATGAGGTCCTGAGCAGGGTGTGAGAGGGAGCCGGAGGGATACGGCTTGATCGACACACCCGGGTCTTGGAGAAAGAAAGGCTGCCCCAGGCGGCTGGCGATCTTTGCTGTGTCGAAGCCGCCCCCGGCCGCTCGGAAGAACCCCCGGGGTGCCTCCAAAATGTCGGGGCTGGCGGTGAACCCCCGGCGAGCGAGCTGGGCCGCCAGCACTCCGTTGTATGCCGCCCTTCCGGAGTGAAGCGGCTTGGTCATGGTCCCGAAGTTCTCGCGCAGCCCACTACCGAGACTGGCCGCGATCCCGAGAGCTACTGCGGTGGTGTCTGGGCCTAGACCGAGGAGCCTGGCGCAGCCGGCGGCAGCACCGATGGTCCCGATCGTTCCTGTGCTGTGAAAGCCATCCTGGTAGTGGCGGCGGTCGATGGCGTCGGCGATGCGGCACGCCACCTCAACCCCAGCAACGTAGGCGGTGATGAACTCCTCACCGGTGACATCGGCCAGACCGACGAGTGCGCCGAGTGCGGCCGTCACAGGAACCGAGGGGTGCGTCAGCAGTCCGTAAACCGACCCTTCGGAGGTGGAGAGCTGGGTGTCGTCGTAGTCCAAGGCGTGCCCGGCCAAGCCATTCAGCAGCGCCGCCACCGTGGCGGTCATCGCGACCGGCAGCCCGACCAGCGTGGCAGGTCCTTGGCCGCCTTCGAGAACGTCCCGGGCCATGCGGGCGGATTTCTCCTGACACCCGGCCAGCATCACGCCCCAGGAGTCCACGAGGTGGTCCTCCGCAACCGCCACCGCCTCCGCCGGGACGTCTGAGAACCGCAGGGCGCTTACAAATCGCGCCACCTCCGCTGTGAGTCCCATCAGTGCTCCTCTGTTTGCTGAAGGCCAATGGACCTGTTGGTTTACAAGTGGCGGGGATCAGCCCACCAGGATCTGGGCCACTTCGTCGCGTCCTGCCAGCTCGCGAGCTGGCCCCGACAGGACGTTTCGACCCTCGGCCAAGATGAAGCAGTGGTCCGCATACTCCATGGCCACCGAAGCGTTTTGCTCGACGATCAGCATCGCCACCCCAGTGGCGGCCACTTCAGTTATCTGATTCCAGACGCGATCGCCGTAGATAGGGGACAGGCCAGCGGTCGGCTCATCGAGGATGGCAACGGCCGGGTCGGTCATCAGCAGTCGGGCTAGCGCCACCATACGCTGCTGCCCTCCGGAGAGCTGACCAGCGTGCTTGTGGCGGTCAGCTGCGAGGTCCGGGAAGAGTGAGAACACCCGGTCCAGGCGCTCCGCCAGGTTCCCTTTGAAGCTATAGGCGCCCATGTGCAGGTTCTCCAGCACCGAGAGCTCATCGAAGATGTTGAGCAATTGGGGCAGGTAGCCCATGCCCTTGCGGACCAGCTGGTGCGGAGGAGTGCGGGTCACGACCTCGCCCTTAAAGCGCACCTCGCCCTGGCTAACGCTGATCAGCCCCATGATCGCCTTGGCCAGCGTCGACTTCCCCGCGCCGTTGGGCCCGAGGATCACAGAGATCTTCCCTGGGGAGGTGCTCACCCCGACTCCGTCCAAGATGGGCGGACCATCGTACCCGGCGGTAATTCCGGTGGCCGTCAGAATCGGCTCAACCCCGTTCACCTCACTCACGACGTGCCTCCCACGTGGCCACCTCCCAGGTAGGCAGCCACGACCGCCTCATCAGCGCGAACTTCGCTCAGCGTTCCCCGACGCAGGACCTTCCCCTGGGCCATGACCACGACGTCATCGGCCACGTCGCTGAGGAAGGCCATGTTGTGGGCCACCACCAGCACCGTGATCCCCTGATCGACCATCTCCCGAATTCGCTCGGCGATCAGCTTGCGCACAGCCGGGAAGACTCCGGCGCTGGGCTCGTCTAGAAGCAGCAGCTTGGGCTCCGCCATCATCGCTCGGGCGATCTCCAAGAGGCGACGCTGCCCCCCGGATAGGGTCCCCGCCGGCTCCTCCCGCAGTCGGGTGAGACCCACCCACTCCAGAAGGGCCTCTGCCCTGGAACGCAATTGGCGCTCCTGGTCGGCCCAGCGGCGCCGGCCGAACAGGCTCATGAGGGGGGACTCACCGATCTGGCTCGGGGCCGCGAACACCAGGTTCTCCATCACGGGGAGGCGAGTTAGCTCGCGTGGGGTCTGGAAGGTGCGAATGATGCCCAGCCTGGCCACCCGCACGCGTCCCAGGCCCTGTACCTCTGTGCCATCGAAGGTGATCTTTCCGGCGCTTGGGGCGAGGCCCCCGGCAATGATCTCCATCAAAGTCGACTTACCCGCCCCGTTTGGCCCGATAAGTCCGGTCACCTTGCGCTCCGGCACATCGAAGGTCGTCCCGGCTACGGCCTGGCTGCCGCCATAGGCGAAATGGACGTCAGTGATCTGCAGCATCAGCCCTCGCTCCGCTGCCCGACCCAGGGCAGAACGAGCCAGCGCCGGCGGTGACCCGACGGTTGGGTGCCGGTCGGGCCTCCTGGGACTCCACCCGCCGGGGCGCGGTACCAGCGAAGCCAGCGCTCCGGGACCAGACCGTCTGGCCGGAAACGAACGACCACAATGAGGACGATGCCGATGAGAACTGCCCGCCCCGCCCCTACCAGGGCGCCATTCCCGAAATTGGGAAGGTAGCGCTCGACCTCACTCAGCACCTCCACGAAGACGAAGGTACCGAGGACGGCACCCCAGTAGTTGCCTGGCCCACCGATGACGATCGCGGCCATCAGAATGAACGACTCTTCCGCCAGGAACCCCTGGGGGTTCCAAGCGTTGACGTAGAAGACCAGCAGCGCGCCGGCGAGCCCGGCCATCGCGCAGCCTAGGACGAACGCCCACACCCGGCTGGAGGTGGTCGCTTTGCCAAAGCTGGCGGCGACGACCTCGTCCTCGCGGATGGCCCGGAGGACGCGCCCATAGGGCGATCGGAAGATCGACCGAACCACCCAGACACAGGCCGCCAGCACCACGAGGGCCACCCCAAACACCTCTAGGGTGTAGGTGATCTCGCTGGCAGTTGCTCCGTTCAGTATGTAGGGAACGTTGAAGAGGCCATTGGCGCCGTTGAAGAGGGGTATGTAGTTGGTGATGAGGTCCCACACGATGAAGCCCAAGGAAACGGTGACGATGGCCAGATAGTCGCTTCGCAGCCGCCGGATCACCACCAAGACCATGAACAGCCCCAGGATGCCCGCCACCAGCCCCGCCAGGAGGAGTGCCACGGGCCACGGCAGGGTCCACTGGAGGATGAACGTCTCCTCAGACGCGGGCACGGGGGGGTGGCCCATGGTGGTCACCGCGGCCACGTAGGCACCGATCGCCACGAAGGTGTAGTACGTAAAGTTTAGGATTCCAGCCTGGCCGTATTGGAGATTGAGCCCCACCGCCATGATGGCGTTGATCGCCCCGAGCGCCAGCAGATCGGCGATAAAGTAGATCACCTGGCTACGCCGAACGCCCCCGGCCGGGCAGCAGCCCCTGGGGGCGCAGAAGCAGTACCACAATGACCACGGTGAACGCCAGAGCTCCCGAGTACACGGGGCTGATGAACATCGCCGAAACCTCGGTGAGGATCCCGATCACCAGGGCACCCAGCATCGCTCCGTAGACTCGCCCGATCCCGCCCAGGATGATGGCCCCGAAGACCACGAAAAGCTCGTTGAATCCGGTCGTCGGGCGAAGGCTGTTGGTCTCCAGGGCAAGTCCCACCCCGGCCACCGCGCAAAGCACCCCGGACAGCGCCCAGGTCCACATGACCACCCGTCCAGTGTCGATTCCGCAGGCCTGAGCCAAGTCGTCGTTGTTGGAGGTGGCACGCAGTGCGGTGCCGAACTTGGTGTTCTGCATGAATAGGTGGAGCGCCAGCAGCAAGGTGAACGCCACGCCGATGAGAATCAGATCCCCCGGGGTGAACAGGAATGGCCCGATGTGGAGGGTGCTGCCGACCGTGATGGTGTAGTGCTCGGCGTTAGGGCCCCAGATCATGACAATCGCGTTCTGGACAATGAAGGACAGCCCGACGGTGCAGATGAGCAGGATCAGGGTGCGACTCTTACGGCGCATCAACGGTCGAAACACCACCCAGTTGGACGCCACGCCCAAGAGGCCAGTGCCGGCCGCGCCCACCGCCACTGAGGGGAAGAAGTTGAGCCCCGCGGCGTTGGCGGCGTAGGTGACGTAGGCGCCGAAGCTCATGAAGTCACCGTAGGCAAAGTTAATGAAGTTGGTGACGCTCACCTGAAGCGACAGGCCCACGGCGGCCAGGGCGATGACCGCCGCGTCCACGAGACCGAATCCGACGGCTTCGGCAAGCTGATTCACTCGATTCCCCCGAGGGCGCGGGAGCCGGCCCGGGGCCGGCTCCCTTCGGTTCCTCTCATGGTCATGACTTGAAGGCGGCCTGGAGCTCCGGCGCGGTGAAGTTGGTCACCGTCACCGGGGTTCCCTGCGAGTTGTACCGGAGAACCGCAAAGGGACCGAATACGTTGTGGTACTTGTTGAAGTCGACGGTGCTCTGTGACCCTTCGAAGTTGATCTTCTTCCCCTGCTTGAGGAGGGCGTAGCAAGTCGCGTAGTCGCCGCACTGGACTCCGGGAGGATTGGAAGCCGTGAGGATGCCGCTTTCAATCTTGGGCCAGCTCCAAGACTTGGCCGCGTCGGCGCCGAGGGCCCAGGCGGTTACCGCGTCGTACATGAACCCGGCACCGTTTGGAGGCACTGGGCTGCCCGTCTTCGCCTGGATCAGTTTGATAAACTCAGCAGCTCCGATCATCCCCGTGGTTGACGAGTTGGTCAGGTAGATCGGACCGGACGCGACCGACTGGCCCACCGCAGCCACCCAAGCGGACGAATACCACAGGTTGGTGCCGATGAAGGGTACCGAGGAGTACCCCGCCTGGGCCGCCTCACCGAAGAAGATGCCCGCCGTCGTGTTGTTGAACTGGCCGAGGACCGCCTGCGGATGGTTGGAGTAGACCTGTTGAACTTCGCTGCGGTACGAGGATTGGCCAGCAGTCAAGCCCACATTGGCTACTATCGAGATGCCCAAGTGCCGAAGCGAAGCCTCCAGGGGCGCCACCAGAGACTGGGAGGCCGGTGCCTCGCCCACGGCCAAGGCCACCTTGTTCCAGCCCTTGGAGTGGGCGAAATACGCCATGGCCTGGGCCTGCTCGGTGTCCGAAGGAGAGAGCCTGAAGAAGTAAGGGCTCGACTCCTGGTCAAAGATGGCCCCACCGCCAAACATCAGCTCAGGGATGTTGGCCTTGACGGCGAGAGGCAGCACGGCCGCGGTCGTGTTGGCCGTGGGACCAATGATGGCGACCACATGATCTGAATTGATCTCGAAGTCGGCTGCGGCCACCGCGTCGGCGGGGTCCGAGGCCGTGTCCTCGGCCACCAAAAGGAGCTTGTGCCCCATGACGCCACCGTGGCTGTTCACCTGATTGACCGCCAGCTCCGCTCCGAGTTCCATGCCCTGGCCCAGGCTCGCCCTAGCACCCGTCAGGGCCCCGAGAAACCCCAATGTCAGCGGCTGCTTAGCGGACGACCCGCTCGAAGCGGCGCCGCAGCCCGCTACCGCCACTACCACCACTGCGGCCAACCCGCCGAACCGCAGCCTCCTCAGTGACACCGAACGCATCTCGTGCCCTCCCGCTGACTGGACCGGTCGGTTGCCGCAGGGCTGGGTTGGCTAACCCCCAGGGCTAGCGACGCTGTGCGGGGCGATGTTCGCGTGCTCCGCCTTTGACGATCGCTACTCCCAGGTGATCCGCGCCAGCACCTACGTGGATTCGGGCGGCAGTATACGGAATGCGCCATACGGAGTCAAGCACCGGGCGAGGAACCTCTCGGGGCGCGGGGACGGAAGGTGCCTGCCACCGTACCCCGGGCCCCTCGGAAGCTGATAGTGGCGGCCGTCTCGCCCCGAGCATGCCTCTCCCTATCCGGACTTCGGGCGAGTTTAGAGTCCCAGCGGGCATCCGGCAGCCGTCGTCCCAAAGCGGGGCAGTGCGCACAGCCGCTCGTTCTTGTGTGACCCTGGTGAATGTTAGGTGGACCGAGAGCGGAATGCGTACCGAGGCCAGTGGTCTGAAGGTCCCGAAGGGCTTGGCCGAGTACCCCGACCTCGCTCTCGCGGACCCGGTTGAGCGGATCGTTCGGAACGCCTTCGAGGCAGGCTGCCCATCGGCGCAGACACGGTGGCCAAGATCGACACGCCCAGATCAGAAAGGTGTACTGCCTGACGCTCACCGCCGCCGACGCCCACACCCTGACGGACGTCGCTCCTCAACGAGGTGAAGCCTGGCGGGAGTGGCTCCCGCAGTGATGTTGCAGAAGGTTACTGACCTAGTCCTCGCCTAGCTGCCCGCCAGTGTCCCCCGAGATCGCCAGTGACGCCGGAGGCGAGCCGTGTCTGATCGGCCCGCCCCACCGGGGCGATCGTGAGGTGGAGCGAGACCCGAGTACGGCCGCGACGACGGGCTGAGCTTCCCAGAGGTGAATATCTGCTAGGTTGCCCGGCGTGGACTCCCCCTTGGTCGTGGTGGGTGGGGGGCCGGTGGGATCGACCCTGGGACTCATGGTGCCAGGCGCGCTGGTGCTCGAGGCGGGCCGATTCCCGCGGGACAAGCCCTGCGGCGAGGGGCTGCTGCCGGCAGGCGTGGAGGTCCTGCGCCGGACCGGGATCGACCTGGAGGCCGCCGGGTACCCCGCCATACGGGGGATCCGGTACCAGGCCCCGGGGGCGCCTGTGGCCAGGGCCACCCTCTCGGGGACTCCGGGCCGGGGAGTGCGCCGAGTGCGGTTCGATTCACTGCTGGCCACCCGAGCCGGGGTGCGGTCCGGGTGCCGAGTTCTCGGGCTCCGACAGCTCACCTCGGGTGTCGAGGTCCAGACTTCCGACGGAGTGGTGGGAGCAGACGCCGTGGTGGTGGCGGCGGGGATCGGCTCTTCTCTGGTGCGGCAGCTGGGCTGGGGGAGGCCTAGCGGCCGGGCGCAACGCTTCGGCCTCGTGGGTCATCTGGAGACGGGGGCTGGTGGCGAGGACATCGTGGTGAGTCTGCTGGGCTCCTTCGAGACCTACCTCGCTCCCGTCGGGCAGCGGGAGGTGCTGGTGGCAGTGCTGGGCTCCCGCGAGACCCTGCGCTCGGCCCCAGGGGGCCGGGAGGAGAGGTACCGAAGACTGCTGGCGGCCGCCCATCCCGACCTGGAGGGAGCATGTCTTTCGGGCCCGGTGTGGGGCGCCGGACCGTTTCCCCGGCCAGTCGCCCAGGTGGCTTCGGGGGGGATCTTCCTGGCCGGAGACGCCTCGGGCTTCCTGGACCCCCTCACCGGAGACGGGATCACCGCCGGCCTCCAGCAGGCGGAGTTCCTAGCTCACGCCCTGGGAAACGCCCTTCCTTCGGCCGCCGCCCGCTATCGGCGCTGGCACCGGACCCAGTGGCGCCGCCGCCGGATGGTCGGCTACCTGGCTCGCCAGCTGTCCGGGCATCCCTCCCTCACCCACCGGGCGCTGCGGGGAGTGGGGGCCAGGCCGCTCGCCCTGGAGCGGCTGATCATGGTCAGCCAGGGGAGCTCCGGGTGGGGAGTCCTCAGCGTCGCCGACTGGGCGGCGCTAATGAACTGGGGACGGCGGTGACCCGGATCCTGGGGTCAGGGGTGGCCTATCCCCGCCACCAGCTCTCGGCCGCCGCCAGCCAGGCCGCCCTGGCCCAGCTCTGGCCCGCCCTGCGGGCGGTGTCTCTGGAGCCGGTGAGCCGGAGGCTGGTCCTCCCCATCGCCGAGGTGCTGCGCCCGCGGGACCTGGGGGAGGACATGCGCCTGTACCACCGCGAGGCCACCAGCCTGGGACGGCGCGCCGCCCGACGGGCGCTCCGGGCCGCGGGCGTCAGCGCCGGTGAGGTGGACTCCCTGATCGCCGTGTCCGGGACCGGATACCTGGTGCCAGGTCTGGACGTGCTCCTGGCCAAAGAGCTCGGCCTCAGCCCCATGGTGGCCCGGGTCACCATGGGAGAGCAGGGATGCTCAGGCGGCGGAGCAGCGCTGGCCCTGGCCCACCGTCTCTGCACGGGGGAGCAGTCGAAGGTCGCTCTGGTGGTGTGCGTGGAGCTGTGCTCGGTCGCCTTCCGGGCCGACGACCTCTCCGGGGACAACCTAACCGCCGCCCTGGTCTTCGCGGACGGGGCCGCCGCCTCCGTCCTGACGGACCGGGACGGCGGGCTGCAGATCGTCAAGGCGGGGTCCAGGCTGGTGCCGGGCACCGAATGGGCACTCGGTTTCACCCTCCAGGCGGACGGCTTCCATCCGGTCCTCGACCGACGCCTGCCTGCCCTCATCGAGCGGGCCCTCCCGGCGGCGCTGGAGGAGTTCGGCTGTGGGCCCGGAACCTTCCAGGCGGTCCACGCCGGTGGACCCCGGATCTTCGACGCTGTGGAGCGGGCCCTGCACCTGCCTCAGGGCGCCCTCAGGGCTTCCCGAGAGGTGTTCCGCCACCATGGCAACCTATCCTCGGCGTCTCTGCTGGCAGTTCTAGCGGCCCTGGACCCTGCCCCAGGGGAGGGCCTGGCGCTGGCCTTCGGCCCTGGGCTCAGCATTGAGATGGCCCATCTCAGAAGACTCCCGGGATGAACCGCGCCCGGCCCTCGAAGGCACGGCGGTAGGCCGGACTCCTGGCCAGCAGCCGCTCCTCGGCGCGGATCCGGCAGGCCAGCACCACGGCGTTGAGGCAGGAGAGAGAGGTGGCGCTGCGGGTCGCGCCCCCGGCCAGCGGCAGGGCTAAGAACTCCAGGCAGACGGCGGCGTAGTTGGGATGGCGGATGTAGCGGTAGGGGCCACCGGTAGCCGGGGTCACCCCCGCCGGGACCGTGGCTCGTACGTTCCAATAGGGACCGAGGGCACGGACCGAGGACCAGCGCAGCCAGTGAGCAACCACCAGAAGGAGGATCCAGGGCAGCCAGCGACGGCACCTGACTCCTCGGAAGTAGATCTCGGCAGGCGGGAGGAGGAAGAGCCCGACATGCGCCGCCACCATCAGCGGATAGCCGCGGGGACAGGCCCGCTCACCACTTAACCCCGCCTCCCGCTTCCGGGAGATACGCAGCTCCCTCAGCCTCTGGCCGGCGGAGAAGGCCCAAACCACCAGGTACCAACCAGGCGGCGCTGCGCGCGACGGCCCGTGATGGGTCAGCCCGGTTCTCATCGGCGCGTTGACACCACCGGCCGGCCGGCTCGTCGAGGATGCCCGGGAAGGGGCCGTTCCGTGGACGGCAGAGGTGATGAAGCCAAGAGGAGCCCATGTTAGGCGCGGTCTGCGTGCGCAGTACCGGCGTGCGACGGCTGCTGGCCCCGCCGCACCGGGCCGGGGTGCGCCCGCGGTTGGTTGTGGGCGCCGGAACGCACGGCCGTGGGTGTGGGGACGAACCGGGTCCCCACCACATCCCGGGGCCCGGTTGGGCGGCTGAGCAGGGACCATAATTGCCCCGTGGGAGGAGACCGCCCGGAGGGCCAGGCGCTGGATCTCGCGGCGCGGGAGGAGCGGCTCCGCAAGAGCCGCCAGCTCACCGCCATCTCCGTGCATGCCCTCGCCTGGTTGCTGGCGACCTTCTACGCCACCGACTACCTCCCGCCGCTCTCCATCCGCCTTTCGGTGGGCCTCTCGGCCCCGGCGCGAACCCAGTACCTGGTCGGCTACCTGACCCTGGGGGCCGTCGCCCTGGGGCTGGGGACAGGGCTCGGATGGATGTACGCGAGACTCATCCGCCGCAGCCGGTATCCCTGGCGCTGGGTGGTGTTCCCCACCCTGGTGGCGGTCCTCCTGGTCCCCTCTCAGGGGGCCGACCTGCTCCTCACCAAGATGGTGGTGGCGGCCATGGCCGCCATTGGGATCCTGCTCGGATACGGCTGGCGGCGCAGCCGACTCCGGGGAGCCCTCAGCGCTGGAACGCAGCCCCGGGCGAGCTCAGCTGGAGGCGACTGAGAGTGACTTGGGGTAGGTGACCCCGTACTTCTCCACGTAGGCGTCCAGCGCCTGGAGGAGCTGCT
>JAKAWF010000098.1 GCA_021817025.1 bacterium | reverse complement strand
GACCTTGTTGGCCGCCAGCGTTCAGTTCTCGTGGCCGCCAGCGTTCAGTTCTGCTGTCCGCCACTGTTCAGTTTTCCCTGTCCCTTGACAGACGCTTGCGACGGCCTCGACACATGCCACATCCAGACGCCACCGGTCCACGTCCCAGAGTGCCCAAGCAGCGCGGTGACGAATTGCACCGCTTCAGATTCATGCGGCATGGGGCCCACGATCACCAAGGACACTCCATCCCTGGCCAGTTCGTGCTCCAGACCAGCCCGCGAGGAAAGGGCTTGAGCCCACGTTTCCCGTCCCTGCTGGAGTTCGAGCATGGCGCGCTCGAACGGAGGCAGTTCACTCGGCCTTGAGTCCGCAAAGTCTCGGCCAACCCGATAGGCACCGATCGTGCGAAAGGCAAAGTCGGCGGTCGCCTGCCACAGCATCGGGGTGTCAGTGCCCGCGCTCGAATCTGCAGGCCCGAACGCCACCACTGCTCCCGAGATGGCCGCGGGTGTCCGGAAGATGCTCGGGACAGCCGTGGCACTCACCGGCAGCGCGAACGGCAGCCACGAAGCCACCCCGACACTGGTCAGGAGTTGGGCCCAGCGGACCAGATTCGGATGACTGGCGGTACGGTCCATGATGAGGGACACGGCGAGTGCGACTCCCAGGCCCAAGTAGAGCCCGAAGCGAGCGGGAACAAGCTCGCGGAGCAAGGGCACCCTGTTGAGGAGAGCTTCCGGGAGAGGCGGACCCACTGGCTGACCCCAGATGTGCAGCACCGGCCCCAGGCTCAAGACCGCGGCGACCGTCAGGGCCACGATGATCCCACCGAGCCACGGACGGGCAAGGCGGTGCCACCATGCCCACAGGAGCAAGGCGAGAAAGGGCAGCCCAACGTAGAGGCCGGCCTCGCTGACATTGCTGGTGAAAGCAGCGATCCGAGTGGCGAGGGAAGGTATTGCCAAGACCTCCGTCACTCCAGGGACGAAGAAACTGGTCAAGTCCGCCGAGAAGACGGTCGGGGGTACGGTCTGCCCTGAGATGCGGCCTGGCCACCCGAATTGCACCCACATGATCCCCGCGAGCACAGGAGCCATCAGCACAAGCGCCATGAGTCCGGTCCCGACCACCCTTCCTAGCCAACTCTTCCACGTCCGGCGAGCGCGGAAGCCGGCCCAAATGCCCACCACCACGACATCAGAGAGAGGGACGCAAACACCTCTTCCGAGATGAGCAGCGTCAGACAGCCGGCGCCCGCGATCGCCAGCCCGGCGCGCCACACCGTCCACCGGCGACCCCGCCAAGCTTCGTCGAGAGCGACCAACATCAGCGGCACCCCCGGAGCGATCGCCAGAGATGGATGAACATAGGCCTGGCCCATGATCCACGGAGACATGCCAAACAGCAGTCCCCCAAGAACGGCCCAGCGCCGCCGCCTGACCCAGTGGGCGCAAGCCAGGTACCCGGCCCACGCGTCTGCAGCCAGCCCAAGGGTCATGACCACGTTGTACTGTAGGATCACCCCGCCGATCACCCCCGCTGGCCAGCTGACCAAGCCGAGCACTGGCGCGCTCGGATTCCATGCGAGGTTGACGCCGCCGGGATACTCGAGGCGAGTGGTAGACAGCGGATTCAGCAGATGGCTCACCGCGAACGGCCACCACCCCAAGAACCACATCGCTGCCACCGAGTTCCCTGGCGCGCCCAGCCAGGTTGTCGTTGGGTGACCCCAGACGGGCAGGGTCCACAGTGCAGCCGCGAGCGCGAAGCCCATGAAGACCAGGACTGACCGTGGGAAGGAGCGCCTCACCTGGCCCCGATCGCGGCCAATAGTGGCCACCGCAGTTCGGCCACAGACCGGGTCCGGAGACTCGGTTGTGGGGAGATGGGCTGCTCCCGGGGGCGAGTGTCGAAGGAGCGCTCGATGGACCACTCGGACGATCCCGGGATCGTCGGGGCCTGGACCGCGTTCTGGCCGCTTGCCCTTCCTACTCATCACGAGGCAAGAAACAGCATGGAAGTTGGCAAGAGTTGATGGCATGGATCACCGGTACGCCGCTTCGCTTGAGACTGGCTTGATCCACCTCGACTGCGACAGATATGGTGGCTGCCTCGAGCAACGAGTAACCGCCCGAAATGGCCCGGCAAGTACGGCCCGGCCCTGGGGCCCGCCGCCGCCACCGCTCGACAGGAACCCAGAGGTGGAGGCTGGACCGGGGCCGGTCACCTCGAGCCCCGTGCTGGGGCACGTGGCTCCTCCAGGCGAAGAAGGCGCCGCGGAACGCCCGGCGGGGCCGACCCAGGAGACGGCGTCGCGCCGAGTTGCGACGGCAAGTGAGGGTCATGTGGGTGCCGCCAAGTCCAGGGCACCGCTCGGAACTTGGGACGCAGACTGAGCCGGCAGTCCATACCAAAGATCAACGCCGTCCTTTGCGACCGGCGACCGTCCGAACACCGAACTCAGCCAGCGGCGTATGACCGACTGACGCTGCATTGGGCCGAGCACGGTCACGGCCACCCTGTGCTGCGTCAGATAAAGACTGGCTTGCTCGCGAAGCTGGCCGGTCACAACTGGAGGCGCCCCCCCCCACTGAACCAGCCATATGGCATTGGTGAAGGCGTTCGGCGCCGGCCCATGGAAGTTGGGAACGTTTGACCCAGCTCGTGTGAAGTACCCATCCGGAGTGCTGAATCGGAAGCCGCTCTCCACCTGCCAGAGCATGGCCGTGTCGCTCTTGGCATTTCGTGCGAACGGAACGACCAGCAGAGATCCGTGGGTCGGGAAGCGCCCCGCTGTGAAGAAGGCGGGAGTCGATACGGGGGCGGCTGGATAGGCCACCGTCGGAAGCCAGGAGGCCACAGCCAGAATCACCAACATCCGCCCCGCCCTGTCAGCACGCAGGCGCAGGGAGCGGTCGGCGAAGATCGCCACCAGAATCGCGATCCCGAGGTCGAGATAAAGGTCGAGCCGGACGGGCAGCAAGTCACCCAAGAATGGGACGTGCTCGAGGAGGGCTTCGGGCATCGGGATCCCCGAACTTCCGACCAGCAGTCTCAACCCAGGGCCCAAGAGGAGCACCGCGACAATGAGCGTCCAGCCCAGGAAGAAACCGACGACTCGGGCGCCCCGATCCCGGAGCACCATCATCGCCAGCAGAGCGAGGATGGGAAGTCCGACATAGAAGCTGAAGTCGGCCGTGATGGGATCGGCCAGGTAGGAGAGGTTCAACAGCGCCGGAACCTCGACGGCCATCACCCAGGTGGGCACCACGAACCCCACCAGATCCCCTGAGAAGTGGGACGGCGAAAGGGGCGCACCGAGGACGGCTCCAGGCCCGAGAAACTGGAAGAGCAACGGGCCGGCAATCAATGGCAGCATCACGGCAAGCGCCCAGCCCATCCCCACCACCAGATGGCGCCAGTGGGTGCGAACGCTTCTCCACTGGTAGCAGCCCAGCCACAGCAGTCCCCCGGCGGACACAACCGCCATGGTGGCCCAGACCTCCTCTGAGGTGTAGAACTGGGCTGCGGCCACCAGCCCCAGCACAATACCCCAGCGCCAAGGCGCGCTGGACTGCTGGACTGCGAGCTGGTCGAGGCACAGCAGGGCCAGCGGTAGGAAGAACACAGCCGCCAGGAATGGATGATCGAGCGCCTGGGAGACAACCGCCGGGCCGAAGCCGAACAAGAATCCTCCCAGCACGGCAGCCCGGCGGTGCCCCACCCAGTGGCCGCAGGCCAGGTACCCGCACCAGGCATTGAGAGCCAGGACCATGGTCATCACGAAGTCATAGGCTGGGACGGGGCCGGTCACCGCATCAGCCAGGGCGAAGGCCGGGACCAAGGGGAATGGAACGCCATCCCACATCAGGTTGACGCCCTGCGGGTAATTCAGCAGATGGGTGTAGAACGGTGAACTGCCGTGAGACAGAGCATGCGTCACCGATGCGATCACCCAGAGTTGCTGGATCACGTCGCCACCGATACCTACGAGGCGGTCACCGGGGCTGACCCAGGCCTGCCAGAAGAGAGCCGTGGCGGCCACGCCGTAGCCGGCCAGGACGAGGCCCGAGAGCCTCGGATCTCGGGGAAGCCGTGGCGAGACCGGACGCTCCGCGTTCGGCTGAACGGCGCCCCGGCAGTCCAGCTTCAGCCCCGTCGACGCTCCGCTCGGCCTGGTCATGCTCATGCCGGCTGGCCCGAGCGGCTTCGTCCCAAGTGTCGCGTGGCTTCCCGACCTCGCGACGTCGACCCCGTCTGGGCGTCCCCCGCCCAGGGATCTGCCCGCGGAGCCCGGGCAGGCGGGCCGTGCTCCATTCTCACGGAGTTCTGGCCATGACAGCGCGGGCAGCTCGAATTGCGATCGGAGCCGCCTTCTCGACGGCCCATCCACTCGCACCACAGGTGCCGCTGCAAGTCCCGGGTGCGGCTGTGCCCAGCCCCCGCCCTGGCTGGGTCGCAAACTGGCGGGCGGGAGCGCTCACGTGCCACTCCCGACAATGTAGCGCCCCGTCGGCCCACTGGTGCCGATTCAGCAAAGGAACTTGGCGGGGGCCCGTATCAAGCCTCACGAGGGCTGGGAGGCCACCGCCGAAAGCGCTCCTCGGGAACTCGTCCCCTGCAAGCGCCCCGAGCGACCGAGCCGAGCTCACTCTCGTTCGTCTGTAACGACTTTGTCACCCGTTCCCTCTCAACGGTGGAATGCCCCATGATGGGGCCGTCCCCGCCGGGATAGCACGCCGTTGGCGAACCCACGAGGTGAGAAGTTGTCGGCCGTCGCAGCGGCGCCGTTTCGGGTAGTGGTCATGCCCGCGTACCAGGCGGAGCGCACCCTGCGGCAAACCGTGGACGACCTGCCGGGGGGCAGCGTGGACCACATCCTCGTGGTCGACGACTGCTCGCTCGACGGGACTGTCCCGCTGGCCCGCTCTTTGGGCCTGGACGTCCTGACCAGAGCATCGAATGGAGGCTACGGGGCCAACCAGAAGACCTGCTACGAGGAGGCGCTCCGCCTCGGCGCCACGGTCGTGGTCCTGCTCCACCCGGACTATCAATACGATCCCCGCGCCGTCCCGCGGCTCATCGCGCCCATCGTGGCGGGTGAGGCGGACATGACGTTCGGGTCGCGCTTCGCGGATCGTGCCGACCCTCGGGTGGGTGGCATGCCAGCCTACCGCTACTATGGCAACCGGATCACCACCTGGATCGAGAATCGCCTTCTGGGCACCCGTTTCACGGAGACCCACAGTGGCATGCGCGCCTACAGCAGAGCGGTCCTGAACGAGGTGCCCGTCGCCACATTTTCCGATGACTTCCTCTTCGACACCCAGATGCTCGTGGCAGTCCACCGGGGTGGTTTCAGGATTGCGGAGGTGCCCATTCCGACCCGCTACACCCGCGATTCCTCCTCGATTGGAATCCGCCGGTCGGTCGTCTACGTGGTGCAGAGCCTCCGCGTCTGCTGGCGCTCCCGTCAGAGCCGCGGCGGTGACTGACGCGGAGTCTCCGGATCCCGGCTCCTGTCCGCTCTGCCACCGGCCCACCCTGAGGCACCAGCTCAGATTCCCTGCCTCGGTGGCCAAGCGAGACGTCTCACAAGCCGACCGCTTTGCCTGCACCAGCGACGGGGTTGGAACCCACGGCCCCGTCTACTGGTGCGAGCCATGTCGGGTCGGGTACTCGCCGGCTCCGGACATCGCGTGGCTCCAGGAGCAGTACTTGGAGGTGGAGGATCCCCACTATTTCGACCAGGAGCAGCATCGGTTGGACAATGCGAGCCGCTTGCTCGAGCGGGTGGAGCGCTGGCAGCAGCCGGGACGACTCCTGGAGGTCGGGAGCTCGGTCGGCATCTTGCTCGAGGCAGCGCGACGGCGGGGCTGGCGGGCCCGCGGGATCGAGGCGAGCAGGTGGGCGGTCGAGACCGGCCGCGCCCGCTACGGAGTCGATCTGGAGCTGGGCACCCTCGAGAGCACGGTCCAGCCGCCGGGGGAGGCTGATTGCGTGATCATGGTCGACGTACTCGAGCATCTGGTCGATCCCCAGATGGCGCTGGAGCGGTGCCGGGAGTGGCTAGTACCCGGCGGTACCTTGGCGGTCACGACCGTGAACATGACCGCCCCGATCGCCCGTCTGATGGGCGGCAGCTGGCCCGGGTTCATGGACATGCACCTGACCTACTTCTCCCCAATGGCGCTGAGAACCATGCTCCGCCGGGCGGGCCTCTCACCGCTCTGGCTCGGCCCAGCGCCCAGGCGGCTGTCCCTCGGCTACGTGGCCGGACGCCTTCGCGGTGGCGGCCCGGTCGCCGGGGCCGCTGCCGCCGCGGCAAGCCAGCCGGGTCTGCGCAACCTCTCCGTAACACTTCGGAGCCGCGACCTCCTGACGGTGATCGCGCGACGGCCCCACCACGCCCCCTAACATGGGCTCGAGGGAGGCGCACCTGCTGGGACTCCGGGCTGAATGATGGCTGGCACGGAGCTGGGAGCCGACCGGGCCCACGGCGCACTGGATCCCGTCAGCCTGCGTGTTGCGCTAGTGCTCCTGACAGTGGTCCTCCTCGCGATTGGCTGTAGCGACGCGGGATATGGGTACGCACCTGTGGCCATCGCCGCGGTCCTGGCAGGCGCGGGAGTGGCCCTTCTGGCGGCAGTGCGGCCTCACATGAAGGCGGAAGTCAGTCTGCCCGGCTACCTGTGGCTGGCGGCGTGCTGCGTCTGTGCCGCGCTGAACTTGATGCCAGGGCTGTTAGCGGCGAATCGGGCCGTCGCGATGGGCGCGACGGCTGTCTTGATAGCGTGCGTCTTGGCTTTGTGCACGGGCCCACTGGAGGGTCGCCGGCGGCTCGTGGGAGCACTTGGCATCGGGGCCGACCTCGCCCTGGCGGCAGTCAACATGCAGTGGGGCAGGGCGGGAATCGACGTCTCTGGGTTCACTCAGGGGGCCACCCAGCAGCTGCTCCTCGGTCGCAATCCATATGCCGCGTCATACCCCACCTCCACCCACATTCCCCCGCTGGTCCACTTCCCGTTCGGACCCGGAGTGCTGCTGATGGCAGCACCCTTCAGGCTCCTGGGAGACATCAGGGCGGCCAATGCCGCCGTCATGGTCGTGCTCCTCTTGGCGGTGGCGGCACTGGCCCGGCGCCACGGTGGCGGATTGCACGCGAGCAGGTGCCTTGCCCTGGCGATCTCCCTGCCGTTCGTGCCCTTCATGATCGTGAACGCGTGGCCCGAGGTCTATCCGGTCGCAGGCACGGCGCTCTGGCTGCTGTGGCGCGATCGCCATCCCGCCTGGGGCGTCGTGGCACTGGGCCTGGGACTGGCAGCGGTGCCCACAGCAGCCCCCCTCCTGGTCCTCCCGTGGCTGTGGTGGCCGGCGGCCAGACGTGAGGTGACCGCAGGCGCTCTGTTCGCGATCCTGGTGGCGGTCCCGTTTGCCCTCTGGGCGGGCCCGAGGCGGTTCATCGCTGACACGGCGGGCCTCCAGTTGAGCCTGGGGCCACGGCCCGACGGACTGTCCCTCAACGGGCTCTTCTGGCATCTCCATCTGGGCTGGCTCCCGTGGTGGGTTGGGATCGCCGCGTCCGGGACGTTCCTGATCTTCGCGGCCATCCGCAAGCGCCCCACCTGGGGCGACGCCATGGCCCTGGGCGCGACCCTCAGCTTGGTCGCCTTCGTCACTGCCAAGTGGGCATTCTTCAACTACTACTTCATAGTGGCTATGGGCTTCCTCCTGGCGCTCACCTGGCTGGGCGCCACCCCCGACGGCGTGGTGGAACATCCCATGGCCGCCGCTTCCGAGGCTTCACCGGCGCCATCGTTGGCCGCCGCAACATAGCCCGCGGCTCTCCCGCCGCAGTTCGGCGGCGCTCGGGATCGGGGAACGCAACACCCGCGACTCGCAAGGACTGGTCCGCGCGCCCCACCCCGGGCCGGTCAAGTTCCGCCAACCGGTGTCGCCGCCTGATCCCAGCGGTCCAGCCACGGCACGAGCAATCGAAACCGGGGCGGCCGGCGATCCATCGGTGCGCCGCCCGCAAGGTCAGGCGCTCGCCCCGTGGCAGCGCTTGTACTTGCGCCCGGAACCGCACGGGCACAGCGCGTTCCGCCCCACCACCGGCACCGCCTGCCCCGATCTCAACGCCGCGCCGGCACCCGCGACGACTGCCGCCGCTGAGGTCTGCGTGGTGGCTGGGCCCACGGTGCTGCTGCTCGGGGAAACCTGTGGACCGGGCTCGGCCCCGCCCTGCTGCGAGGCCACCTCCACCGCCGGCGCCGCCTCCGGATGGGTGGCGACCCCCTCCAACGGCTGGGGCGCCACCGGCTGGACCTGGATCTGGGAGTGGAAGAGGTAGCGGACGATCTCCTGCTTCAGCGACTCCTGGAATGCCTGGAACGCCGAGAAGGCCTCCGCCTTGAACTCGACGAGAGGGTCGCGCTGACCCAACGACTGCCAGCGGATGTCGTCCTTCAGATGCTCCAGGGTGGTCAGATAGTCGGCCCAGCGCTCGTCGATGAGGCCCAGCATCAGCTGCACCTCCACCTGCCTCACCACCTCCGGCGTGTACTGCTCCTCGCGCTCGGTGTAGAGGCGCTCCGCCTCCTGGATCAGAGTGTCGGCCACCTCCTCGGGCGTGCCGCCCAGCTGCTCCAGCTCGACCTCCTCGGCGGGCGGGAAGGGGAAGATGTACCGGAGCCGCTCCCAGAGCGCCTCCAGCTCCCACTCCGCCTTGTGGCGGCCGTGGCAGTAGAGGTCCACCAGCTCGTGCACCACCTCGGCCAGCCACTCGCTGAGGTTGGTCCTGGTGTCGATCCCCTCCAGGATGCGGTCCCGCTCGGCGTAGATGATCTCGCGCTGGCGGTTGACCACGTCGTCGAACTCGACCACGTAGCGGCGGTTGTCGAAGTTGAAGCCCTCGACCCGGGACTGGGCCCCCTCGATCTGGCGGCTCACCATCCTCGACTCTATCGGGGTGTCCTCGTCGAGGCCGAGGTGGCCCATCAGGCCGCGCATCCGCTCGCCTCCGAAGACCCGCATCAGGTCGTCCTCGAAGGAGAGGAAGAAGCGGGTCTCCCCGGGGTCCCCCTGGCGGCCGGCGCGGCCGCGCAGCTGGTTGTCGATCCGGCGCGACTCGTGACGCTCGGTGCCGATGATGTAGAGGCCGCCCAGGTCGGGCACCCCCTCCCCCAGCACGATGTCGGTGCCGCGCCCGGCCATGTTGGTGGCGATGGTCACGGCTTCGCGCTGGCCGGCGCCGGCCACGATCTCGGCCTCGCGCTCGTGCTGCTTGGCGTTGAGGACCTCGTGGGGGACCCCCCGCTTCTCCAGCATCCGCGCCAGCCGCTCGCTCTTCTCGATCGAGACCGTGCCCACCAGCACCGGCTGGCCCCTGCGGTGGCGCTCCTCGATCTCATTCGCCAGCGCCCTGTACTTGGACTCCTCGCTCCGGAAGATCAGGTCCGGCTGGTCGATCCTCACCATCGGCTGGTTGGTGGGGATGGGGACCACCTCCAGGTGGTAGATCTTGTGGAACTCCTCCGCCTCGGTGATGGCGGTGCCGGTCATCCCGGCCAGGGCCTCGAAGGTGCGGAAGTAGTTCTGGAAGGTGACCGTGGCCAGGGTGCGCTGCTCCTGCTGGACCCGCACCCCCTCCTTGGCCTCGATCGCCTGGTGCAGGCCGTCGCTCCAGCGCCTGCCCGGCATGGTCCTCCCGGTGAACTCGTCGACGATCACGACCTCGCCGTCCTTGACGATGTAGTCCCGGTCCTTGAAGTAGAGGGCGTGGGCCTTGAGGGCCTGGTTGATCTGGTGGGCCTCCTCCACGTTCTGCATCCCGTAGATGTCGGAGATCCCGGTCATCCGCTCGATCTTGTCGATGCCCTCCTCGGTCAGGCTCCCGGACTTGGTCTTCTCGTCGATGGTGTAGTCCCCGTCGGGGGACAGCTGCTTGATCAGGCCGGCGTACTGGTAGTACTTCTCGGTCGACTCCTCGCCCAGCCCGCTGATGATCAAAGGCGTCCGCGCCTCGTCGACCAGGATCGAGTCCACCTCGTCCACGATCGCGTAGTAGCGGTCGCGCTGGACCTTCTGCTCCTTGGAGCGGGCCAGGTTGTCGCGCAGGTAGTCGAAGCCCATCTCGTTGTTGGTGGCGTAGACCACGTCCGCCCGGTACGCCTCCCCCCGCTCCACCGGGCGCAGGTGGCGCAGCCGCTCGTCGGGATGGGTCTCGTCGGTGTACTCGGGGTCGTACACGAAGGAGGCCTCGGGGATGATCACCCCCACCTGCAGCCCCAGGGCGTGGAACAACGGGGCGTTCCAGCCGGCGTCGCGGCGGGCCAGGAAGTCGTTGACGGTGACCAGGAAGCAGCCGCGACCGGTCAGGGAGTTCAGGTACAGGGGCAAGGCCGCCACCAGGGTCTTGCCCTCCCCGGTCTTCATCTCGGCGATCTTGCCCTGGTGGAGCACGATCCCCCCCAGGCACTGCACGTCGAAGGGGCGCATGCCCAGGGTGCGCCGGGCGGCCTCCCGAGCGGCGGCGAAGGCCTCCGGCAGCAGGTCGTCCAGGGCCCCGCCCTCCCCCAGCCGAGCTCTGAACTCATCGGTCTTGGCTCGAAGCTCGGAGTCGCTGAGGGCTTGGAACTCCCCCTCCATCTCGCCGATGCGGGCCACGGTGTGCCAATGCTGTCGCACTTCCCGCTTGGTGGGGTCGTAGAGTCTGGTCAGGACACTCATCGGAAGGGATTATCCCCCGGCGGCGGCCGGGACAATCCCCGGAGCCGCTCCCGCGTCGGTGATGTAGGCGGGACCGCTGCCGGCGCCGCCCACCTCCATCCAGCACGTCCTCGACCCCTCCACCACCAGCACCAGGACGGCGATCGGG
>JAKAWF010000097.1 GCA_021817025.1 bacterium | reverse complement strand
CGGCCGTCATTGGATGCTCCCGATGCCAATGGGGAGCGCGACCGGGCACCGCGGCGATGGCATCCGCGGTATCTTCGTACTCGGGGCTATCTCCGGCGTGGCCAGTTCCTGTTGCGCGCCGGTGCTGGCGGGCGTGCTGGCCCTTTCCCTCGCGGTGGCCTCGCCCCTATATGCACTCGGGCTCGGGTGGGCCTACGTCCTAGGGATGGTGGCGCCCTTGTTCGTCGCGGCGGTGCTGTGGGAACGCTTCCACTGGGACCAAGGCCCCCTGCTTCGCGTCGGCAGAGCCCCTGTACGGCTGGGCCCCTGGCAACGGCAGCTCAGCGACGTGTTGGCCGGCACGCTCTTCCTGCTCATCGCGGCAGGCATGCTTGCGGTCGGTCTGAGCGGTGGCAACACCATCACCCCCCCGTTCCTCGGCGCCTTCGACACCTGGGCAAGCACCCACTTGGGGGTCGTGGTGGGTGGGCTGAGCCACCTTCCGGTGTGGGTGATGGGAATTGCCCTCCTACTGGTGACGCTGCGGCTCGTGACATGGGCCTGGCCGCGGCGCCGGCCACAGGCCACGCATGATGAGGCCGTGGATTCCGTTTCGCAGCCGCCGACCAGCACGGGGCTCGCGCACGGGGCCGCGAGCCTCGATCAGGGGCCCAAGGAGACAGCTTGATTCCCGGGTCACTGAGCGCCACACGCGAGGCCGGGCCCAGCGGGGGGCCATTCGACGGGGCAAGAGGGGTGCCGGTCGGAGTCAACCATAGCCCGGAGTCCGGCCTGCGGCTGAACTCTCGGACGATCCAAATCGCGCTGGGGTGTCTGTGGCTAGTGGACGGGATCCTGCAGCTTCAGGCGCCGATGTTCGGCCGCGGCTTCATCTACGCCATCAACTACAACGACGTGATGAGCCAGCCGGCTGGGCTGGCTCATTTCCTGGTCTCGGTGGTCGGCATTGTGGAGCCTCATCTGCTCCTCTGGAATCCCCTGTTCGCCGCGACCCAGATCACGATCGGATTGGGCCTGCTGTATCGCCCCACGGTCCGTCCGGCCATCCTGGTCTCGATCGCCTGGGCGTTGGTGGTGTGGGTGTTCGGGGAGGGCTTGGGTGGCCTCTTCACAGGGCTGGCCACACTTCTCGGCGGCGCCCCCGGGCCGGTGCTGCTCTATCCACTGATCGGGCTGATCGCCTGGCCGACCGCGAACGCTCCCGGGCACAGCGGCTGGTGGCGGCGCGCGGGACCCTTGGGGGAGCGCGGGGCCAGGATCAGTTGGGCTGTGCTGTGGGTGGGCGGCGCGCTCCTCCAGTTGCAGCCCGTCTATCCGTACCCGGCGGTGCTGGCGTCGACGATTTCCATGAACCTGGCCAACGGCGAGCCCGCGCCGCTGGCATCCATGGACACGTTCCTGACCCGGATTGTCATCCTGGTCGGTGACCCGCTGACATTGGTGCTGGCTCTGTTGGAGGCTGCGATCGGCTTGGCCGTGCTTCGCCGCTTCCACACGCGGCTGTTCCTCGGCCTGGGGATCGCAGTGTCGATCCTGTTCTGGATAGCCGGGCAGAACTTTGGCGGTGTGCTCACAGGGACCGGGACCGACCTGGGCTCCGGACCCCTCTTCGTCCTGCTCGCTCTCGCGCTGTATCCAGCGGCTAGAGCCACGCTCGGCCACGAATCGGCCACCCTGAGCGCCGACGAGGTGACGGCGTGAACGGCGGTCCACCACCAAGTCCAGCTCCACCCGGGCTCTGGCCTATGACGTCAGCCTCTTCATCAAGTTCACGGTAGAAAGGAGAAAACATGTACACCTGTCCGATGCACCCCGACATTCAGCAACCGTCGCCGGGGCGGTGTCCCCGCTGCGGAATGGGCTTGGCACCAGCCAACGGTGCTCCGTCGGCTGGTGCCGGCCTGCGGCACATGTTTGGGATGTGCCTGAACTGGAAGGTGCTGGGTGGTCTGGGCGCCGTGGCATTAGTGATCTTTCTGCTCCGCCCGCAACTCGGCCCGTCACTGCTGCCGCTGGTGTTCGTGCTGGCATGTCCACTCTCCATGGTGCTCATGATGCGCGGCATGGGCGGCATGGGTGGGGGGCAGGCCCCGGCATTGGTTGCCTCGCCCACAGCCGAAGGCGACCGCGGCCCCGACCCAGTCGAAGTGCTCAGGCAACGCTACGCCCGCGGGGAGATCGACCATGAAGAGCTGTCCCGCCGGCTCGGCGACCTACTCGACCCAAAGCTGGGTGGGTGATCGCTCTCAGGCTCGGTCCACCCCTGGGCTCGGTAGAGCCCACTGCCCCCTCCGCGGACGATACCCATCGCCCGCGGCTCGGGAACGCGTTTGGCGGCGGAGGCCCAAAGGGGATGCGGCGATGATGACGGGAGTCTGGTCGAGTGGGTTCTGGCCGATGCTAGTGATCATGCCGGTGATGATGCTGATCGGCCTCGGCGTACTGGTGTACGCGATCCAAGGTGGGCGAAGGCACCCCTCCTGTGGGCCCGGGGACCGACGGTCCAACCTCGCCGGCGGGCTGCAGGATCCAACGCGTGTCCCCGGACCAGATCCGCTGGAGGTTCTGCGCGAGCGTTACGCGATCGGCGCGATCGACCACGAAGAGTTTGAGCACCGGGTCGAGACCTTGCTCCGCACGGACCCCAATCGGGAGCGGCCGCTCCCATGAGCCAGCACCCACCGACCAAGGTGCCACCATCCGCAGATCGTTGCAGCAGAGGATGCCGATGAGCTCAGAAGCACAGGTCCCAACCGCAGCGACTCCTCTGGGAAGCCGCCCTCCCCGCGGTAAGTCCTGGTCGAGACGGCCGCGCCGGATCGCCGCGCTGGCTCTGCTGGCACTTGTCATCGGGGTTGGGGCGACCATCGGGATCCACGCCGCCCAGGGCGTCGGCAACAGGCAGCGCGCCCAGCTGGTGGCAGCCAGGGAGCTGGCCTCCAAAGTTGTAGGGGAGGCGCGGACAGCGGGGATCAACTCCGGCTCGTTGGAGCTGTCACTGCGGCAGAGCCAACTGCCGGGCTGGACGTCGACTGCCGTCAGCCTGCTGGAGGGCGGAGGAGACCTGACCGCAGAGATGACCCGTGAGGCGGAGTCGCTGCACCGCCGGATCGCGCACCTGGAGCCCGGCCTGGGGCTCTGGGCCGAGGGCATGACCTCCATCGAGCGGGTTCGGACCGAGACCCGGGCTCAGCTCTTGGCAGCTGTAAAGGCGCTGCCGAGTCTCAAGGCCGCAGTGGAGCAGCGGACTGCGAAGCTGTCCTTGTCCGGGGCAGTCCCCGTAGCTCAGCAGAAGACAACGCTGGCGACCCTGACCTCTGCCAATACCTGGGCGGCGCAGTTGGCCCTGACGGCCAAGGCCGCCGCCGCCAAGATCGGGACCGACACGGCACTGGTGGCACAGGCGGCCCAGCTCGAGATCCCTTCTGGGAATGCGGGTCAGGAGATTCGGCAGGCGCAGAGCAAGCTGTCCACGGCAAGCTCCAGCTCCGCGGTCCAATCGGTGATGAACAACCTGTCCAGTGAGCTTCTGACCCTGGAGGTGGAGGTGCGCGCAGCCGCCCCTGGGCCGGGCCAGGTCATCGTGGTGCACTTGGCGGCGCAGACCCTGACCGCCTACGACAACGGCACCCAGGTGCTGGAGACCCTGGTCACCACCGGCCGCAAGGGGTTGCGCACCCCGCTCGGGATCGACACGATCACCTGGGAGCGGAGCCCGTACCTGTTCATCTCTCCCTGGCCGCAGGGGAATCCCTACTACTACCCACCATCGGAGGTCACCTGGGTGCTTCACTTCCTCTCCGGTGGGTACTTCATCCACAACGCGCCGTGGGAGCCCAACTCCGTGTACGGCCCGGGTTCCGAGAACGGCCCCGACGCCAGCCATGGATGTGTGCAGGTCCCCTACAACGCGATGCAGTTCCTCTGGAACTGGACTAAGATCGGGGCAACCGTGGTGGTCGCGCCGTGAACCCAGCTCAGGAAACCTCCAATAGGCCTTTCCATCTGAGCGCAGTAAGCTCAATATCTGGTAGTCAGAAGGGGCGAATGCACACAAGTTATTGTGGCCGAGGTGCAGCTACTGCACTCAGATGGCAAGGCCTTACCTCCAAAGCCCTTACCAGATCCTCTTGGACCCCGCTCAGAGATGTAGGCGGTGGGAGCCCCCCGAAGGCGGTGCCGATTTCTCCGGGAGGTCTGGCCTGTGCTGGCGACTCGCCCAGGCTCGCCGGAACCAGCGAAACCTTGAGCACGCACCGCGCATTGGCCGCTGGCTGCGGCGTGCGACCCCTTCTCCTCCACGCCCTCGACCCGACAATCACTCGCGGTCGGTTACAGGACAGCCCGTCGGCTGGACGTGGTGATCGGGGTGACGGGGGCGCCCAGAGCGGGACTTCATACCAACGGTCGAGCCGCATAGGAGGATCTCAATGAGACTGCATCTCACCCGGCGCCGCGTGACCGCCGCAGCTGCCCTGATGACCGGGGCCGTGATCGCCAAGCGGTGGCAGGGCTCTGGGGAGCGCGCGAGGTGCGCTGAGGTGCCGGGAGCCCCCGTCACACACCCGCTGTTTGCCCGTTTTTTCGCACGCTTCGCACCCATGGCTGAGGAATCGGGTATCGCCGGTCACCGTGACGAGCTGCTTGCTGGACTCAGCGGCAGGGTGGTCGAGCTCGGTGCGGGCACGGGACTCAACTTCGCCCGCTATCCCAGCTCAGTCACCGAGGTGGTGGCCGTAGAGCCAGAGCCGTACCTACGAGCCCGGGCTGTCGCCGCCGCACTCCGCGCCCCAGTTCCGGTACGGGTGGTGGAGGCAGTGGCCGACACTCTCCCCTTTGAGGACGGGGAGTTCGACATGGCGGTCGCCTCACTCGTGCTGTGCTCCGTGCCCGACCAGGCGGCTGCCCTGGAGGAATTGCGACGGGTTCTGCGCCCTGACGGCAAACTGCACTTCTACGAGCACGTGCTGGCTGAGGATCCTCGGCTTGCTCGCCTCCAACGCGGGGTTGATCTGTTCTGGCCGCACCTGGGCGGAGGCTGCCACACCTCCCGGAGCACGGTGGCCGCGATCGAGCAGGCTGGCTTCCAGGATGTCTCGTGCCGGCGTTTCCGCTTTCGCCCCTGCGTGCTCGCAGCCCCGGTCTCCCCCATGGTCATCGGACAAGCCACCCGGCCATGATCGGTTCGACCAGCGCTGCATCTGGGCCGTCTCGGCCCTCCGAGATCCCGAGCCGTTCGGCACCTGGAGCAGCTCGGGGGTTCGCGTTGGTTGTCTGCGCGCTACTCGCCATCCAGTTCCTGCTCGGGATGTACGTCAACCTCTACGTCAACCTGCCACCGGTCGGCCGCGGCGCTCGGGGAGGGGGGCAATCCATGATGGGGAGGTTCGGCACCATGTTCTCGTCCGGACCGGTGCTCATGGTCCACATGATGCTCGGCATGCTCCTCGTCGTGCTCGCGGTAGTCGCGCTCATCGTCGCAGCCGGGTCGGCGGACCGCTTCGCGATCGTTTGGAGCGCTGCGGGGCTCGCCGCCCTCCTCGTCGCCGGCTACGGGGGGATCTCGTTCTTCATGTTCGGCCACAACAACGTGGACTCCTACCTGATGGCCATCGGGTTCCTCGCGAGCTTTGCTGCCTACCTGACCGGAGCCCTCCGTACCTCTACGGCAGGCAGTCTCCTCGGATGACGGCCTCACCGGCCCGCACGGTCGCCTGATGAGACGAGATGCCCCGACCACCTGCACCACCAGCAGAGCGCATGAACCTCTGGCTCGACGAGGCCGGGAATTGGAACGGCGTGTGCGCTGGGAATGCCGCGATCCCCTCGTCCGCTTCGCCGATCCTTCGCTGGTTCTTCACAGCCGCCATTTAGGCTGAGCAGCATGAACACAGCCACGAGCGACTACACCGATCGGACGGCGACCCCCTCGCAGCATCACCCAGGGTGGAGAGGCTGGCGCGGCTTGACCATTGCCGTGGTCCTGGGCGGGGGTCTTCTCATGGGAGGCGGGATCGCATACGCGGCGGGATCCATCTCCTCCCCCACCTCAGCCACAGGTACCGGGAACCAGATCCCATCGCCGGGAACCCTCAGGTCCTCGGGTGGCTACGGGTCGGGCATGATGGGTGGATCAACAGGTGGCTCAGGTGGCTACGGGTCGGGCATGATGGGTGGATCAACAGGTGGCCCGGGTGGCTACGGAGCGGGAATGACAGGCGGTTCGCCGTCGGTGACCTCGGCAAGCGCCCTCAGTCGTCTGGTGACCAGTTTGGTTCCCGGGACGAGTGTCGACCCAGCTGCAAACCGCATCACCTACCACACCAGCCAGGTGGACTTGGTCATGGTCGGAGCTCCACCGGGGAGATCTGGCATGTACTGGCAGGCGGATGGCAGGGTGAACCCGACCATCGTTATCCCAGCAGGTAGCTCGGTGACGGTCAACTTTGCCGACGGGGACCCCGGAACAATCCACGGTTGGGAGCTGACCACGGCTGGCCCCCCGTTCCCAGTCATGGCAATGATGGCTGGACAAATAGCGGCCCCAGGGGCCTTCGCCATGCCGGTGAACCCTCCTTCGGCCTCCAACTGGTACGGCCGGACGCTCCACTTCACAGCGCCCCCTCCGGGCACCTACCACTACATTTGCCCAGTCCCAGGCCACGCCGCCTCGGGGATGTGGGGCACTCTGGTCGTTGCCTGAAGACCTCTATCCGCACCGATGTCAGGCGGGTGGTCCGAAGCGACGGTATGCGTTGGCAAACGCCCCCGGCTCGGCGTACCGCGGAGCCTGGCCGAGCGGCCGGTCGCTGTTCAGAAAGTGTCTTTCGTGATTACGTCGGATGGCCCATCCAGCCGCGTCAGCAAATCCTCCCACCACTACTACAACGTCGGTTGATTCCACGACCCGCTCGCAAGCGCCCGAAGCGCGGGTCTTCGCAGGCTGCGTTTCTCAGCACCCACCTGGGCGCGGTGGTCAACCTCAAGCAGCCGGTGCCCCGATCAGACAGCGCCGGCAGCGTTGTGCGCTTGCGAAGGTACCCTGTACCCCCAGTTCGCTCGCCGGGTGGAGTAGGGGAAGTGATACAGGAGAGGGGACAGAGCCGCGAGGATCGCGAAGCTGTCGGCTGGGTTGCTCCGGAGTTCGAGCGTCGCATGGAGATCCTCCTCATTGCGATGACCGTCGTGGACCCACGGCTCAGCCCGCGCCAGAGCGGGGGCCGGCTGACCCTCTTCCGGAGCCAACCCGCGGCAGCCGGGGATGCTGCTCGAGCGCCCGCCAGTTGCACCTGGTACCGCACGAAGTAAGGGGTACTGATGGCCCGCCTTAGGCACAGACTCGTGACAAGTTGTGGTGACGTGTGCCTGGCCAGGCGTCGTCACAACCAAGCCGCCTCGACGCCGCTCTCGCGTCTGGCTTGCCCCAGCCCTCTCGCGTCAACTTCCTGAGGTCTCCGAGGGTCATGGGGAGAGCGAGCGTGCTGGTGGTGGATGACGAGCGCAAGATTCGCGATGTGGTCGCTCGCTACCTCGAAGCAGCCGGTTTCGCAGTCCTGATCGCAGATTCCGGCCAGAGAGCACTTGAAGTGGCGGCCCGAGCCCGCCCAGACCTGGTGGTCCTCGACCTCATGCTCCCGGACCTTTCTGGTGAGGAGGTGCTCCGTTCCCTCCGGGCCCTGGACGAGGTGCCGATCATCGTCCTGACGGCCAAGTCCTCCGAGGAGGACCGCGTGGCCAACCTTCGCCAGGGTGCTGACGACTACCTTGTCAAACCGTTCAGCCCCCGCGAACTCGTGGCTCGAGTCGAGGCCGTGCTCCGCCGGAGCGCGCCGCTCGCAGCCGGGGAGCTGGCGTTCGACCAGGGGCGGTTGCGTATCGACAGTGAGGGGCGAGGCGTGATCGTGGCTGGGGACGGGGTGGACCTCACCAGGACCGAGTTCGACCTGCTTCTCGCCCTGGCCCATACGCCGGGTCGAGTCTTCAGCCGTTACGAGCTGCTGAACCGGGTCCAAGGTTCCGACTACGAGGGCTACGAGCGCACCATCGATGCCCACGTGAAGAACCTCCGGCGCAAGCTTGGCGACGATCCGCGCCAACCCCGATTCGTGGTGACCGTGCCAGGAGTCGGCTACAAGCTTGGGGTCAGCCGCGATGGCTAGGAGATCCTCCTACGCGCTCCGTTTGGCCTTGGCTTTCGCGGTGGTGGCCTTGGTGGCCGCCGGGATCACCGCGCTGCTGGTGAACCTCGCATTTGGGCAGCAATTCGGTGCTTATCTCTCCGCCCAGCAACAGGCGGAGGGTCACCGGATCGTCTCCGAGCTGTCCTCCTCGTACCTGGCTGAGCGGGGTTGGAGCCAGGCAGCCCTGCAGCCCGTCGGAGCCGCAGCGGCCATGGAGGGCGTGGACCTGACTATCGAGAACGGACACGGCCAGATGCTGTGGCCAACGACGACCAGCGCTTCCAGCGGGATGGCCGCGATGGATCGAGCGATGATGGGTAGCGGCAAATTTGGGGCTGCCGTGCACCTGCCAATCTTGGTGGACGGCAGAGTGGTCGGTACGGCTGTCGTCGCTTTCTCCGGAGGGGGTCAGTCCGGGGCTGACACTGCCCTTCGTGGCTCGGTCGACCGCCTCGCCGCCCTCGCCGCCCTCATTGCCACACTCGTCGCTTTGGCGGTCGGCACCTTACTGGCCCGCCGGGTGACCGGGCCGGTCCGGGCCCTCACCGCCGCGGCGAAATCCCTGGCGAGCGGCGACTGGTCCGCCCGGGTGGACTCGATGCGGACCGACGAGCTCGGCGAGATGGCTCGAGCCTTTGACCACATGGCCGAGACGTTGTCGGAGGAGGACTCGCTGCGGCGGACCTTCATCGCCGACGTGGCCCACGAGCTGCGAACCCCTCTAGCCGTGGTCCGGGCCGAACTCGAAGCGCTCGAGGACGGGCTCACCCCGCTCGGCCCAGCCGCTCTCGCGTCCTTTGCCGAGGAGGTGGAGCGCCTGTGTCGGCTTGTCGGCGACCTGGAGACGTTGGCGTCGGCGGACGCAGCCGGCTTTTCGCTCCACCTTCAGCTTCAACCGCTGGCGCCCGTGGTGGAGGGGGCGGTCAACGGTTTCGCCGGCACGGCCCAGGCCAAGGGGGTGCAGATTGGGCTTCACCTCGATGTGGACGCGCTGGCTAAGATCGACGGCACTCGGATGGCCCAAGTGGTTGCGAACCTTGTCTCCAATGCCCTTAAGTTCACTCCGGCGGGCGGCAGGGTCGATCTCCGGCTCCACCAGGAAGGCAACTTCGCGGTGCTTGAGGTCGCCGACACAGGGCCCGGCATCCCCCCCCAGGACGTGGGACACGTCTTCGAACGCTTCTGGCGTGGGGGCGCGCCACACGCCGGAGGATCAGGGATCGGGCTCGCCGTAGTACGTGGGCTCGTCGACGCCCATGGAGGCCATGTGGATGTGACAAGTGAACTTGGGAAGGGTGCAGCATTCACCGTCCGCCTGCCCCAAGCCGGGGCCCCGCTCCCAAGGGCGATGATCGACCAGACGGCCTCCGTCACACCCATAGTTTGACGGCGGTCGCCCAGATACATCGCGACCGGGATCTGCCCCTGACCACCACGGGCAGGACAGCACAACCGATCAAGCTGGCAACCGCCTGCACCGAGATGCCGCCACCAGGCCTGCGCAGGGGTACTGGCACTGTCCCAGGTCAACCACCATCTTGGGCAAGCCCCGCCTCGCCACCACCCGCGCCAGACCCCGCCGATCACTGCCTCGGATCCAGCAGCAGAGAAGACGACGCCAGCGCGTCAGTAATCCCACAACCTCGGTGCCAACCCCGGAGTTCAAGGGGCGCCAACGGCCCACCGGCTGCACCGATCGCTGGCTCTAAACGCATGCTCCCCACAGATCCTCTCGTCCCCTCTGTCTGACAACTAGTCCCCGGTAGTAGTATTGGGACTCTGGAGCCTCTCGGACCTCACCGAGAACTGGAAGCCTCCTGCTTTTGCGACACAGCTAGGGACTACTATGAAGACTGCAAGATCGACGCCGGAGGCGTCGCGCCCCGGCGCCTCCGTTGGGCCTGCGCGCCAACGACCGGAGCCGGCCGGCCAGATGCCGACACTGGTCCCACAGTCCGACGAGAACGGCGACCCGCAGGCGTTGACCGCAAGTTTCTGGTTCGATTCCGGCCACGCTGGGAGGCCGTACTCCGCGACCGTCCGGTTCTCCGGGCGCCGTGTCGGCGTTGCCGGACTCCGTGGCCGCAAGGACGCATTCATCCACGACGAGAGCATCGACGGCATCGTCCCCAACAGTGGGCCAGTGTCCATCTCAGCCCGCATCGACGGTATCAATCCGGGCGAATGGACCGTCACCGCCGAGCTCCTGAGCCCCGTGGGCACGGCCGGTAAGGTGCGACGGTCCGCAGCCTCCTCTCGTTGGCGCCGGCGCACGCTGGCTCCCGCGAGCTGGTCATGGCGGCGGTGGGCGCTGGGGACCGCCCCTGCCTCGCCGGTCCGGGCTCGCTTGGCTCCGCTCACGGGCTTCGACCCCCGGCCCGCCGTCATTCCCGGGAGCTACACGTTCCTGGTCACTCTGGGTGTCCTGGTCGGGCTGCTCATGCAGCATTCCCTGGCCACGCATGAGCACGTGACGCCCGGCAGAGTCCTGATCGCCTCGCTGCTGGCGGTGGCGGCCGGTCTGGTGGGAGCGAAGCTGTGGTACCTCGCTCTGCACCTACGGTCGTGGCGGGAGTTCGGTGCGGACGGATGGTGCATCCAAGGCTTCCTCCTCGGCGCCGCCGTGGCCCTGGTAGCCGCCACCGCGCTGCTGCATCTCCCACTGGGGAGTGTGCTCGATACCAGCGCCCCCGGTCTGTTCCTCGGAATGGCGGTGGGCAGGCTTGGCTGCTT
>JAKAWF010000096.1 GCA_021817025.1 bacterium | reverse complement strand
CCACGGTGAGGCCAGAACCGATCCCGGCAACGGGAGAGGAACCCCGAGAAGGGGTGCCACTAGCAGTGGGCTTACTAGAGTTCACTGTGTGGCAACGGTGGAAGGGGATGCGGCTGCCGATCGGTGGGCCAGGGACAGCCTCGCTGCCACGGTGACCGAAGGCACCCTTCCGGCGCGCGCGGACGCGCTGTGGGCCACCGGCTTGCTGAGGGCGGCAGCGGTGGTGGTGGCAGACGCGGCCGGCGAGGACGACCCGGTCGCCTGGGGGGAGAAAGGGTGCCACCAGTGGCGGCACCAGGACGGGGCGTCGCGCGCCATCGCCTGCCCGCCGCAGGCCCCGCCGCGCCGCGCCATGGCCGCCCCGGCCACTGCACATGACGCTGGTGGTGGGCACGGGCGGGAGCCTGGGCGACTCTGACATCCCCAGCTTTGAGGTACCGAGGGACGCCGGGGGCCGCCCGCCACCCTGGCTCGGGACCAGACGGACATGCCCGCGATGGCCGACGCCTTCTGCTGGCCGCTGTCAGACCTCGCCCGGGCGAGCACCGGGTCGGCAGCCCACGGGGCTGGCGGCCTTCCCGCCACGGCGATCCGCCGGCAGCGGCCGCCGGGCTGACCTCCGGGATCCCGGCCTGGTCAGATCATCGGGGCCCTGCGGCGCTTGGCAGTCGCCAGGCCAGCGACGAGCTGAAGCAGCTCGCCGACGCTGTGGGGCTGTTCGACCGGATGGCGCAGCGGTCGGTCGGGGTTGACCTCGTAGTGGTTGCGGCGGCCTACCCGGGTTCGCTGGACGTAGCCGTCCCCCACGAGATCGGCGATGATCGCTTGGGCGGCGCGCTCGGTGATCCCCACCCGAGCGGCAATGTCGCGGCCGCGGATGCCGGGATCACCGGCGATGCAGACCATCACGTGGCCGTGGTTGGTGAGGAACGTCCAGGCCGGCTTGGTGACGGCCTCGGATGCGCGATCGGGGTCGGCCATGGGGTCCATGGTAGGCCCAGTCCTCAAGCAAGTGTTCCCGGCCGCCAGGTGAGGAAGGACGCGCGGGCTCGAACGCGACCGGCCATGCTCGGACATGGCTCCACCACCCCAGGCGGCTTCATTCCACAGCAGTCGTCCGGTTCCGCTTCCGCCGCTCGAGTTGGCAACCAGAACCTTTGGATGACAGGGTGCCCGCGGCCTTGGCGGCCCCTCGAGGGGGGCGTCGCCGGTCGCCGTTCCGTCCGCCGGAGGTGGACCGGGCTCGAACCGCGCGCCGCCCCGCATGGCCGAGAGCTCAGACGGCGGCTCAGACTCCATCGCCACGCGGGCAGGCCAGGTCCTCAGCCCGCCAGAGGCGGAGGCTCGGCGGGATCACAGCTCCGCGTCCATGAAGGCGTCGAAGACCAGCGCGAACCGTCCTGGCTCGTCCAGGAACGGGAAGTGGCCGCTGCTTTCGAAGACGACCAGCTCAGAGGGGGCGATCAGGGCCTCCAGGCGCCTGCCGTGGGGCTCCAGCGGCAGTTCCTGGTCCCTCGCCCCCCAGATCACAAGGGTGGGGACTGACAGCTGGGCGGCCTGAGGGCTGAGGTCCTCCCGGACCGCCGCCACCAGGGTGCGCCGCAGCTCCGGGCTGGCGGCTCGGTAGTCCACCGACCCGAAGCGCTGGACGAGCCACTCGTTGGCGAGCCTGGCCGCCGGTGCCGGCAGCCACCCGGCCAAGGCGCGCAGCGCCTTGAAGCCGCGCACGCGCAGGCCCGGAGCGACCTGGGCGGCGGGTCGGACTCCGGACGCGGAGCAGAGCAGCAGGCGGTCCGGCTGGAGACCGGCCTCGGCAGCGATCCGAATCGAGACCGAGCCCCCGTAGGAATGGCCCAGGAGGCTGAAGCGCTCCCAGCCGCGAGCCACCAGGCATTCCCTGACCAACCGGGAGTAGGCGGCGGTCGTCCAGCCCCCGTCTCCGATCGGGGACTCCCCGAAACCGGGCAGGTCGAGCGCCACCAAGTGCCGGCGACTGCGGCTCTGGCGCAGCAGGCCGTTGAAGCTGGCGGCGCTGGCCCCCCACCCGTGCAGCAGCACGACCGGCGGGTCGTCCCCCTCCCTCTCCAGCAGAGATACCGGCTGGCCGCGCAAGAGGCAGTCGGTCCGGGTGGGCAGCGGCCAGCCGGGCCGGGCAGTCGCCATCGGCACCCGAGTCTAAGCGATTTCTCAGCTTGGAGGCCCCGCGCTGTGGTGTGATGGCAGCCACGAGCACTTCCATGATCCCGCCGGCGATGCCCGAGACAGAGACGGAGGAGCACTCCGGCCCGCCGCGGGTGCTGGTGGTAGACGACGAGGCCGCGATCACCGAATTCATCCAGCTCGGGCTCAGCCGCGAGGGATTCGAGGTGCGCACGGCAGCCGACGGCAGGGCGGCCCTGACCGCGGTGGACCAGTTCGTGCCCGACATCGTGATCGTGGACGTGATGATGCCCAGGATGGACGGCATGGCTCTCACCAAGGAGCTGGCCGGAGACCCTCGCCGCGGCCT
Source organism: bacterium (assembly GCA_021817025.1). The sequence continues at coordinate 8,515 of JAKAWF010000096.1, read as the reverse complement.
GATCATCCTCAGCGCCAGAGACGAGCTCCAGGACCGGGTGCAGGGCTTGGAGCTGGGGGCCGACGACTACCTGGTCAAGCCCTTCGAGTTCGCGGAGCTGCTGGCCAGGGTGCGCTCGGTGCTGCGCCGGCGCCAGCCCGACCAGGCCGCCATCCTGCGCGCCGGGCCCCTGGAGCTGGACCGCGCCCACCGGTCGGCCACCCTCCGCGGCAGCTCTCTGGAGCTCTCCCCGCGTGAGTTCGACCTGCTCTCCTTCCTGGCCGAGCACAGGGGAGAGGTGCTGGAGCGGGACCGGCTCCTGAACGCGGTCTGGGGCGTCTCCTTCTACGGCGACGACAACAACCTGGAGGTCTACGTCCGCTATCTGCGCCGCAAGCTGGGGGACTCTGACCGCCAGCTCATCCAGACAGTCCGCGGAGTCGGCTACCGCCTTGTCCTCGACTGAACCCAGGGTCCCCTGGCACCAGAGCCTGCGCTGGCGCCTGAGCCTCAGCTTCGTGGCCCTGCTGGCAATCCTGCTGACCTTCGCGGGCGGCATCGAGTACTCCATGCTGCGCCAGGCGGTCATCTCCAGCCGGGCCCAGACCCTGGAGGCGACCTTCACCAACGCCCGCAGCCTGATCGTCCGGCTGCAGCGGGAGAGGATCGACCATCACAGGACCCGCCTCTCGCCGACCGCGCTGGCCCACGACCTCGCCGACCAGATCGCCCTGGCCAGGATCTCGGCGGTGGTGGTCTCGCCCAATCTGCAGGTGCTGGCATCGGCGGAGCCCGGCAACCCCCCGGGCCCCCAGGTGGTCCCCGGGGCCAAAGTCGTTCTGGCATCGCACTCGGCGCTGCTCGCGGCCGCCCAGTTCGATACCCGCGGAGGCCCGACCCTGATCTCGAACGCCTCGACCAACTCCCTGGTGATGGTCTTCCCGCTGGCGACGGCTTCGGGGAGCGACCTGGGGGCAGTGGAGCTGGCGGAGTCCGCCGCTCCCATTGACCAGGAGCTCAGCACCGCGGCTCTGGTGCTGGCCCTCGGAAGCGTCGCGGTCCTCCTCCTGGCGCTGATCACCGGCCTCCTGCTCACCGCCCGGTCACTGCGGCCGCTGCGCCGGCTCACCGCCACCGCCGAGGCCCTGGGTGGGGGCGACCTGAGTCAGCGCTCGGGGCTTCCGCCAAGGAGAGACGAGGTGGGGGTCCTGGCCGGGGTCTTCGACGAGATGGCCGGCAGCGTGGAGCGCACGGTCAGGCTGCGAGAGGAGGCGGAGCGGCAGATGCGCCAGTTCATCGCGGACGCCTCCCACGAGCTGCGCACGCCGCTGACCGTGATCAAGGGCTACCTGGAGGTGCTCCAGCGCGGTGGTGGCACGGACGCCGAGACGGTGGGCAGGGCCCTCACCACCATGGCCCAGCAGGCGGAGCGGATGCGCCACCTGGTGACGGACCTGCTCACCCTGGCGAGGGCCGACGCCCGGCGGACCATCCTTCCCAGGCCGCTCGCTCTGGACGAGTTCCTGGAGGAGTTCCTGGACGAGCGCCTGGGCCCGGTCGAGCGCGATCTTGGAGCGGGGCTGGTGGCCCTGGCCGACCCCGATGCCCTGCTCACCGTGTGCGGCAACCTGCAGAACAACGCCGAGCGCCACGGGGAGGGACGGGCGGTTCGCTGGAGCACTGTGGACCAAGGCGACCGGGTCGGCTTCTGCTGCTCCGACCAGGGCCCGGGAATCGACGAGCAGGACCTGCCGCACCTCTTCGAGCGCTTCTACCGGGCCGGCGCGGCCAGGTCCCGCCAGGATGGCGGCAGCGGGCTGGGGCTGGCGATCGTGCAGTCGCTGGTGGAGGCCATGGGGGGCAGCGTCAGGGCCGAGTCGGTGCCCGGGCAGGGGGCCCGCTTCACAGTGCTGCTGCGCCGGGCCAAGGCCTCCGACTGGACCAGCACCTGAGACCTGTCCGGGTGCGGGCGGGGTCAGCCGGCCCGAGCAACCAGCAGCCTCACCACCCCGGGCTCCTCCCACGGGCCCAGTTCGAGGATCGAGTCGCCCTCCTCGGCGCAGGTGCGCGGCACCGACTCCGCCGGTTCACCCTGGTCCAGCAACACCTCGAGCGGCTCACCCGGCGGCAGCCGCTCCAAGGCCACCCGGGTGCGCACGAAGGTGAGCGGGCAGGCGACGCCCCTCAGGTCGATACGGGCGGGAGGAGATGGCGGCATGCGCTCCGGACCAAGGGCAGGCGGTGAGCTGCCGCCAGGGTAGCGCGGACCGGGATGGTCGCGGCGGCACCGCGGGCATCCTCACCACCTTCGGAGGGCTGATCGCGCGGGAGCCGCCCCCACCCCACCGCTCCCGGGGGACCGCTTCTGGGCACCGCGCCGTCCCTGGGAGCCGGTCAGCCCCATCCTGGCCGCTCCGGCCGTTCCCACTCTGGGCCGGCCAGCCCGCCGGGCACCCGCCCCAGCTCGCCCTCAAGCCAGGCTCGGAGGCTGGCGGGCTGGCCCCGAGCCAGCCGCGGCCACGCGGACCGCCAACGCCGGGGCGGCACGATCCACAACCAGGTGGGCTCCAGCTCAGCGCCGCGCAGGACCTTGGCCCCCCAACTGGCGAGTCCAAGGTGCAAGCGCCCCGCCCTGGTGGCGATGGCATGCTCAATGGGAAGATAGAAGGCGAGGTTGAAGTAGGCCGCGGTCCCCTGGACCTCGGGATAGTCGAAGCCAGCTGCCCTCCCGTACAGGACACCCTCCCAGCGGTAGAAGAGGGTGAATCCCACCGGCCGGCCCCGACGCTGACACAGCAACACCCAGCTGCAGGAGTCGAGCTCCTGCGCCTGGCGCCGAAAGTCGGCCTCCAGCTGCCGAACCGACAGCCGGTGGCGGTACTTCTCCTGCAGCGGGGCGGCCAAGCGGGCCAGGTCCCGGCAGCACTCCGACAGCCGGGCCTCCCTCACCGTGAGGGCGCTGGCGGCGAACCGCGCTCGGTCGCGACGCACGGTGTGCCGCCGGGACGGGCTGAGCCCGGCCAGGTAGCCGTCGAAGCTATCGAAGTCGACCTCCAGAGCGGCGCTGCCAGAACCCAGGAGGAGCCGGTTCTGGACCGGGATGGTTTCGACCAGATCACACGCCGCCGCGGCGGTGAGCCACATTGCCGCCACGCTGCCGCAGCGTTCCCCCCGTGCCTGCCGGAGCGCCTCCCGCAGCAGAGGTCTCAGAACCGCCGAGGTCCGGGACCGCCAGCGGGGATGGACCAGCCATTCGTTCACGTAGCCGGACCGGGTGCCGAGGAACAGGGTCGGCCGCCACTCCTGCGGTCGGGCGCGAGTCCCGAGCAGCCAGCCGCCGCCCATGTCGACTGGGTCGTAGTGGTCGAGAGCGGGAGCCGGCCCGCCGTCCCACAGATAGCAGGGGAGCACGCCCACCAGCCGGCCCTCCCCGTCCGTGGCCTGGAGGTAGCTCGCCTCGACGGCGGGGTCCGCCTCCACCGCGCGGAGGTTGGACCAGCTCACCATCAGGCTGGCCCCGGCCGCCAGCTCCTCGAACGCCGAACGGTCCAGTTCGTCCAGCCGTCCGGCCCTGGTGACCCGGAGCCGCTGGAGGGGCGCCGGGGAGCGAGCGTCAGAGCCGGTCGAAGGCACCGGTGCGCCTGCCAGAGCGCTCGAAGTACCGGAACAGCAGGTAGGCGAAGGCCGCCCAGGCCGCCCCCACCACCAGCTCGAGAAGGATGTCGGCGACCGCGGTGCGGCCGCCCCGCCCAGCGGCCAGCAGCCGCCCGGCGGCGATCCCGTGGGTCAGAGGCAGGAACTGGGCAAGCGCCCGGACCGCGCCTGGCAGCTGGCTGAGCGGCACCTCCACCCCGCAGACCAGCAGCACCGCGAAGTAGGCGATGTTGGAGATCAGCCAGACATCGCGTACGCGCAGGCCGACCGAGCCCAGGGCCATCCCGAAGCTGGTGCAGGAGGCCGCGGTTACCAGCACCGCCACCAGCAGCAGCGGCAGCGAGGCCGGGACCGGCCGGAAGCCCAGGATGAGGGCTGACACCAGGAAGCCGAAGCATGTGGTCTGGAAGCCGGTGATCAGCACCGGCAGCCCCCGCCCGAGGAAGACCGCCAGCCGGTTGCTGGGGGTGGCCAGGATGGGGCTCAGGGTCTGGAATTCGCGCTCGTTGGAGATGGCCATGGTCATGCCGTAGATGCCGGCCATGCTGCAGATCTGGATGGAGTTGCCCACCACGAAGAAGGCGGTGGAGCCGACCCCGGTGGACCGCCCCAGGTACACGAAGAACAGGATCTGGAAGAGCGGTGCCGCCAGCATGGTGGGCACGAACTGCCACGGGGATATCCAGTAGAAGAGGGCGCGGTAGGAGATCATGCCCCCGATCAGGAAGACCCTCCAGAAGTGGCCCCGGCCGTTCGGCGCGGTGAGGGCTGCGGCGCTCACTGGAAGGTGAGAGTGGCGGTGCGGCGCGCCCTGATCTCCACCCTGCCCACCAGCCAGACGCCGAGGGCGAGGTACGCCACCGACGCCAGCAGGCACCAGCCGATGTCGGGCAACGGCTGGCCGCCCAGAGCGGCGGCGCGCAGCGCCTTCACCCCCCAGGTGGGGGCGAGGACGTAGGCCAGCGGGCGGGTCCAGGCCGGAAGCAGGGAGAGCGGCACCAGCAGCCCGGTCACCAGCCAGACCGGGTACTCCAGCATGTTGGAGATGGAGTTGGAGTTGCGGTACAGCACGAAGCTGGAGCCCATCACCAGCCCCAGCAGGCCCAGGCTCACCACCGTGACCACCGCCGCCACCGTGAAGACGAGGGGGTCGGCCATCTGGACGTGGGCGCGGAACACCACGGCGGCCCAGAGGAGAGTGGCTCCCATGGAGTACAGCCCCACCGTGGCGGTCCCCAGGGTGATCCCCATCAGCACCAGCACGAAGGGCACCGGGGCCATCACCAGTGGCTCGAGCATGCCCTGGTGGCGCTGCCACGAGATCATCCCACCGCAGCCGAACACCACCGTCGACCAGATTCCCATGATCCCGGCGCCCAGGGCGTAGAAGAGGATGGGGAGGCTGCGGCTGCCCGCCTGCTGGTCGGCCATGGCGATGGTGGCGAAGATGAGCGGCTGCACCAAGGCGGTCATGATCATGAAGCCGGACTGGGCCTGCATCTTCAACTGGTAAAACCAGCCGAAGACGAGCACGCGAGGCCACCGGAGCGGCTCCCGCAGGGGGCCGGCGCCTGGCCGGGCGCTCAAGAGGCGGTCACCAGCGCCACATAGGCGTCCTCCAGAGTGGGCTCCCGGGTCGCGATCCGCTCCACTCTGACCCCCTCCAGGAGTTGCAGCAGACGGCCCGTGAGCAGGTTGGCGTCACGAGCCTGGACCACCAGCAGCTGGGCCTGGTCGCGCGCCTCCACGGTCACCGACTCCACCCCGTCCATAGCCCTCATCCCAGCCAGCACCGGCTCGTCCACACCGTAGGCCTCGATCTCCACGACCGTGACGTCGGAGGCCGCCGCCTTGAGGTCCCGAGGGGTTCCCTCGGCCACGATCTGGCCCTTGGAGATGACCGCGATCCGATCGCAGAGGCTGTCGGCCTCGAACATGTAGTGGGTGGTGAGCAGGATGGTCTTCCCCTGCTTGGCGAGATCAGCCACCAGTTGGCGAACCTCCCTGGCCCCGACCGGGTCCACCCCGATCGTGGGCTCGTCGAAGAAGAGCACCGGCGGGTCGTGGAGCAGGCCCCGCGCCAGGTGCAGCCGCTGCCGCATCCCTCTCGAGAACCCCTCCACCCGCTCCTTTTCCCGGCCGGTGAGGCCCACCATCTCCAGCACCTCGCCGATCCGGGCCCGCTGCTGGCGAGGCTCGATGGCGTGGAGCTCCGCGAAGTAGCGCAGGTTGTCGAGGGCGCTCAGGCGGTCGTAGAGGCCGCGATCGCCCCCGAACACGTACCCGATCCGCCGGCGGACCTCCCGGGCGCTCTCGACCACGTCCAGCCCCTGGACTCGAACCCTCCCCGAGGTCGGCAGCAGCAGGGTGCAGAGGACGCGGATGGTGGTGGTCTTGCCGGCGCCGTTGGGCCCGAGCAGCCCGAAGAGCTCGCCCGGGGCAATCCGGAACGAGATCCCCCGCACGGCCTCCACCTCGAGGCGGCGGCGGCGCACGGTCCCGGTGGTGGTGCGGTAGGTCCGCCTGAGGTCCTCGACCTGGACGGCGAACTCGACGCGGGTGGCGGCAGTGGGCATGAACCAGCGATTCTAAGTCCGCGGAGGCACCCAGCGGCCGCCGCGAAGCTCCCTGACCCGGCCCCGCGGGACGCCGGTCCAACGAGGGCGGTCACCGTCCCGTAACCATTCCCCCTCCAGCGCCGTACCATGGTCATATGAGGCACTTGCTGCGACATCCACTCTCTTTGGTGCTGCTGGTCCTGGTAGTCCTGTTCGTCGCCTTCTTCTTGGTCCTGCCCGCGATCTCCCTGCTCTTCCACCTCCTGATCGGGCTGGCCATCATCTGGGTGCTGTTCTCGCTCTTCCGCGTCTACCGCCACCACCAGTCCCCCCGCAACTCGTAGCCCGAGCCCAGGGTCGCAGCCGATCCGGGAGGACTGCCGGACCGACCAGGTCGGGCCGGCTCCCGCCCGCGGCGATGGTCTGGAAGCGGTGCGGCCTGTCGGTTGGCGGATGACTGTGGCTTCGCGTCCCGTCGCCAGATGACGCCCCCGGCCCCCACGCTTTGGAGCCGGGCTCAGCGCCTCGCTATCACCTGCAGCTCCAGGCACGCTTCGAGGGGCAGCTCCGCCACCCCCACCGCCACCCGGGCGTGCTCTCCGGCCGGCCCCAGGACCTCGGCCAGGAGTTTGGAGGCACCGTCGGCAATCTCGGGCTGGCGGGCGAAGTCGGGGGCACAGCGGACGTAGACGGTCAGCATCACCAGCCCCTTCACCTGGCCCAGTCCCCCGGCCGCCCGGGCCAGGGTGGCCAGGACCGAGAGGGCGGCCTGCCTGGCGGCGGCCACCCCGGCCTCCACGGTCATGCTCTCTCCCAGCCTGCCGGTGATCACCCGGCCCTCTCGCATCGGCAGCACCCCAGAGGTGACCACCAGCTCCCCCGCCAAGGTGAACGGCTGGTAGCTGGCGACTGGCACGGGCGCCGCCGGCAACTCCAAGCCCAGGGCCGCCAGCCGCTGTTCGGGAGTCGAATCGGGGTCGGCCGAGATCATGGTGGGGCCTCCGCGTCAAGCCTGATGCGCCGTCTTCTGAGGCCCATAACGGTAGCGACTATCAGCACCAGCAGCACCGCCACCACCACCGGCGGCCCCCAGGCGGGAATTGAGATCCCGGGCCCCGAGGCGGGATGGCGTCGGGGCGTCGGAATGGGAGTGGGGGCGGCGGTCGGGGGAGGGCTTATCGGAATCGGGCTGGTGGCTCCCACCGCCTGCAGCGGAACCGGCCCGGGCGCCGAGGTGTCGACCATCCTGGCGGTCGCCGGCTCCCGGGTGGTACCGCGCCAGAGCGCAGCCAGGACCGTCACAGGCGAGGTGGGCTCCACCGCCAGGCCGGTCACGTCGCTAGCCGGCAGCCCCGCCTGCCAGGGCCCCCAGGTGGCGCCGCCGTTCTCGCTGCGCTGGACGCCGCCACCGCTGCTGCCGCCGTTGTCGCCGCCGACGTAGACCACGGCCGGGTTCTCGGGGTCGAAGGCGATCGTGTTGACGCTCCAGAGGACGCCCTGACCGAGGTTCACCTGCTGCCAGCTGCTGGCCCCATCGGTGCTGAGGAAGAGCCCCTTGAGATTGCCGACCAGGATCGGAGGATTGCGGGCGCCCTTGGCGAGCGGCCCCACCCCGACCGCGAAGACCGGCGTGCCCTGGGGGTCGGCGCCGGGCACTGCCTGCCACGCCTTCGAGGAGCCCACCGCCAGGTTCAAGAAGAGATTGCTGGCGGCGATGGCGCCGTCAGATCCGGCCAGGACCCCCAGCGGGCTCGCGGCCACGATCGCCAGGGAGCTGATGGTGGTGCCCCTGAGCCCGGCGGGATCCCAGCCCAGCCCGGTGCCGCTCAGGTAGACCCCGGAGTTGGTCCCGACCACCACCGCGTTGCTCCCGATCGCGATCGCGCGCACGTCAAGGTTGAGCAGCCCGGCGTTGTCCCTGGTCCAGGTGAGCCCCGAGTCGGTGCTGCGATAGAGGCCGTTGCTCTGGGTACCCGCATAGGCGATCGTGCCGTTGCTGGAGAAGGCGACGGTCCAAGTCCACCCCGTGATCGCCGTCGGGGTCCAGTGCTGGCCCCCGTCGGAGCTGGCGAACACGCCCCGGCCGGTGGCCGCGAGCAGGTCCTGGGGCTTGGCCGGGTCGGCCACCAGCTGCCAGATGGTGACGTGCTCGACGGCTGGGAAGGTGGGGCCCCCCAGGGGGGCCCAGAAGGGGGTGGCCGCGACCGCGCCCGGCGCGAGCGCCAGGGCGGCGGCCGAGAAGGCCAGCGCCAGCAGGGCTGCCGCTGCCAGCCGGCGCGCCAGGGCCCCCCTGGCCAGCTTCACCAGGAGTGCCTGCGCCAGAT
>JAKAWF010000095.1 GCA_021817025.1 bacterium | reverse complement strand
TTCCGATCTCGCACCCCCTGGTGGTCAGCGGGCCGGTGAGACTCAGCTCGGGCGGGGAGGCCGTCGTCGACGTCGCCTTCGTGGGCCTCTGGGTGGGCCAGCTGGGTCTGCCGACCCCAGTCCCCCAGCTTCTGACCAAGGCGATGCACCCGGCCTTCACCCTGAAGTTGCCGGGGGCGGCCGGGACCTACCACCTGGCCTGCTACGCGGCCCGCCAGGACGACTTGGTCCTGGGCTTTCAGTCCTCGGCGGCAGACCCCACGGCCGGGCAGGCCTGCGCGAAGGTGCCATGACGGGGTCACCACCGGCGCCGGACCAGTTGAGCCACCTTGACGGCCAGGGGCGGGTCAGGATGGTCGACGTGGGCGATCGCCCGGTCTCGGATCGCGAGGCCACCGCCACCGGGTTCGTCAGGTTCAGCGACACAGCCAGGGCGGCCATCGCCGAGGGCACTCTCGGCAAGGGGGACGTGTTGGAGGTGTGTCGGGTGGCGGGAATCATGGCCGCCAAGCGCACGCCGGAGCTGATCCCGCTGTGCCATCCCATTTCGATCAGCCACGTGGCTGTGGAGGCCGACCTGGACCCGGACGGCCCGGTGGTCAGGCTCCGGGCCTCGGTGCGCTGCCGCGACGCGACCGGGGTCGAGATGGAGGCTCTGACCGCGGTGGCGGTCGCGGGCCTCACCGTGATCGACATGATCAAGAGCGTCGACCCCTGGGCCGAGATCGGGGGGATCACGATGGAGTCCAAGAGCGGGGGCCGCTCCGGGGCTTTGAGAAGGCCAAAGCGGAGCTCGCCCGCAGACGGCTGAGAAGGAGCGGGTGGCGACCAGAGACCGGGAGCTGCGCGAGCTGCTCTTCCTCCAGCAGCTCTCCGAGGCGGCAGCGTCGACCATGCAGAGGGACGAACTCCTCGCCCTGGTCATCGGCCAGACCACCGGGGCGATGGAGGCTGACGTCTGCTCCCTCTACCTTTACGACAGCGCCCGGGGAGGCCTGGTCCTGACCGCCACCAACGGCCTCAACCAGAGCGCCGTCGGCAAGGTCGTGATGAGCCGCGGGCAGGGCATAACCGGGGCGGTTGCGGAAAGCCGCCAGCCGCTGTCGATCGCCGACGTCGGCGGCGACCCCCGCTTCAAGTGGATCGAGGGCGTCGACGAGAAGCGGTTCACCTCGATGCTCTCGGTCCCCATCGAGGCCGGACCCCGGATGGTCGGTGTTCTCAACGTGCAGACCGTGGAGCGGCGCAACTTCCGCGCCGATGAGGTGGCCTTTCTGTCGGCCATCGCCGGTGCCATCGCGGGGGTGCTGGAGCGCAGTGAGCTGCAGCGACGGCTGGAGCAGCAGTTGGAGGAGATCCAGCTCTCCCAGACAGTCCACGAGCGGTTCACCGGGTTGGTGCTGTCGGGAGCCGGCCTGGGCCGGATCCTGGAGGCGGTGGCCAGCCTGGCAGGGGTGCCCGTGGGGCTCTACGACCCGCTCGGGTTTCGGCTCGAGCAGGGAGCCGGGACCGGCTTGAAGCTGCGCCGGATCGCCGTGCCAACTCCGCTGGCTGCGGGGCCGGTGGGGGTCACCCATCCCCGTCCCCGCACCGAGCTCACCCTGACGCCGGTGCGAGCGGGATCTGAACTCATCGCCGTGCTGGCGGTGGAGGGCGACCTGGCGGCGGCCCCTCGCGGGCGCCGGCGCGCCCTCGAGCACGGAGCCACGGTGGTGGCCCTTGAGCTGCTCAAGGAGCGCGCCGCGGCGGAGGTGGAGCGCCGCCTTCGCGGAGACCTTCTGGAAGGGCTGCTGGCGTCGGGTCAGGACCCCGCCGACATCCGGCGGCTGGCGCTGCGCGCGGAGCGACTCGGCTACCGGATTCCCGAGCGGGGATGGGTGGTGGTACTGGAGCCGGACGACGAGAGAGCAGCTGCGGTGCTGCAGTCCGTGCCTCTCCAGGAGCGTCTCCAGCGCGACCTCACCGAGCTCTGCAGGCCCCGTTTCCCAGGCGCCATGGTGGTGGGGCGGGCGACCTCCACGGTCATCCTGATTCCGCTAGAAGCCTCGACCCCGGACAGCCCGACGGTTCGTCCCAGTCTGGCCGAGATCGAGACCTTTGGGCGCGCCGTGGAGGAGGTCGTCCGCGGATTGGGGCGGCGCTTGAGCTTCTCCGTCGGGGTCGGCAACCTTGCCAACTCGCCACCGGAACTCGCCCGCGCGCACGAGGAGGCCCGCCAGTCGCTGCGGCTGGTGCGCCGGGGCGGCGCCGGCGGTCAGGTCACCTCATACCGCTCCCTGGGGGCCCTGCGCCTCCTGCTGGAGGTGCGGGATCCGGCGGCCCTGAGGCGCTTCGTCGAAGAGACGCTGGGGCCGGTGATCGAGTACGGGCAGCGGCGGGGAACCCCCCTGGTGGCCACTCTCGAAGCGCTCGCGGCGGGGGGGTGGAATCAGCGCGCCGCGGCCCGCGACCTGCACATCCACATCAACACTTTGTCCTATCGGATCCAACGCCTGGAAGCGCTCCTGGGGGTTTCCCTAACTGACGCCGAGACCCGCGTGGTGGTCCGGATCGCGCTCCAGGCGAGGAGCCTGCTGCCGGGCTGAGGCCGAGCCGCCCGGAGTCGCAAGTTGCCCGTCCGAGTGGCTCTGGCCAGACGGGGCCCACCGCCCTCGCGCGGCCCGTTCGGGATGCGTGCCAGCGGTGGCCACGGCGTCACGGCCCCAGCAGTGGCAGTATCTCGCTCAAAGTCGAGATCTCCGGTCCTCGCCAGTCCGTCTCAGGGTCGTACTGGAAGTTGCTCTCGGGTGAGACCGAGTGGTGGACGATCCTCAAAGCCCGGATCTCGAGCGCCTCGGCGCCGCTGAGCTCGCGGCTGCCGCCGTCCCCCACGTACAGGCATTCGGCTGCCGTCAGGCCCAGGCGGGTGAGTGCCGAGAGGTACAGCTCAGGGGCGGGCTTGCGCCGGCGCTCCGACCAGGAGAAGAGGGACACCTGGATCGGCCTGGCCCACGGCAGGGTCGGCCACAGCTGGGGGGTCTCCGACGAGCAGTCGCTGATCAGCCCGACCCGGACGCCCCGGTCCCTCAGGATCGGGAGCAGGGACACGGTCTCCGCTCGCGGTGTCGACAGCACCTCGTGGAACTGGGCCAGGCGCAGCCGGGAGGCGCGCTCGACGGCGACTTCGCTCGGCTCAAACCCCATCCGCCGGCACAGTTCGCGCAGCATCTCGGGGAGGTCTCCGAGGGCGCCGGTGGCACGCTCGGTGTAGGAGGTGTCGATCAGCTCGCGAAAGGGCTCCCATGGAACCTCCAGAGCGGCGGCCAACTCCGCCGACCGCTCCCGGGCCCGGAGCCGGTCCCAGCCATCGATCAGGGTGCCGAAGAGATCGAAGATGACTCCCCGGTACGGCACGCCCCAAGTCTACCGGCGCGGACTCGCGCCCGCGGTCCCCGCGTGGCCGGCGTCAGTGCTGGCGGCGGGAAGCCCGGCGATCATCTCAAGGGCGTGGGGAAGCGCCTGCCAGACCGCGTCGAGGCTCTCCTGGGTCGCTCGCAGAGCCCCCGGCAGCGCCACCACCAGGGTCGCGCCGCAGACCACCGCCACCTGGCGGGACAGGATGGCATGAGGGGTGTGCTCCGCTCCAACCCGGCGCATCGCCTCGCCGAAACCGGGGACCTCGAAGTCGCCGACCGCCAGGACCGCCTCTGGGGTGCGGTCACGCGGATGGAGCCCGGTTCCTCCCGTGCAGACCACCAGGGCGGGCTGCAGTCGGAAGATCGTGCGTCGTATCCAGCGGGAGATCTGATCTGGTTCATCGGGGAGGAGGTCGCGGAACACCACCTCCGCGGGCAGGGCGGGCAGCCTGTCCGCCAGCCAGTCGCCACTGCGGTCCTCCCGGCCGCCGGCCGCGCCGAGATCGCTCACCGTCAGCAGGGCAACCCGCCAACGGCCCCGGACCTGGGGAGATTCGCAGCGATCCTCGGCGGTCACGAACTCTCCAGCTCGATCATCTCGGCCAGCAAGCCGGCCAGCCGCGTCCCGGGCAGCGCCACCTGCGAGAACTCCTGGAACCGTGAGCGCAGGCCGGCGTACTGGGTGGCCAGGGCGGCCTCGTCGTCACCGCCTCCAGGAACCCACGACTTGAGGTGGTGGACGGCCACGATTCCCGCCTGCAGCGCCTCCTTGAGGCATCCGAAACAGGGCTGCATGGTGGTGTGCAGGGTGGCGCCGAGGGTCGACTGCCCAAAGCGTGCCGCCGCCAGCAGGGCGTTCTGTTCGGCATGGACGCAGATGCACAGGTCGTAACCGCGCCCGGCAGGGTAGGCGTCGGTCTCGCGGTTGGCGCAGCGGTGGCAGCCGCCCTCGGAGCAGTTGGGCATCCCGATCGGAGTGCCGTTGTAGCCGGTGCTTATGACCCGGTCGTCGCGGACCACCACCGCTCCCACGCGCCGGCCGAGGCAGTCGGCGCGGCTTCTGGCGGCGAGCGCCAAGAGCATGAAGTACTGCTGCTTGCTGGGCCTGTCCTCGCCGCGCCAGGTCAATTTGAAATCCCTCCCCGCTGCACTCCCATGGGACGAGTTTCCCACGCCTGGCGCTCCCACCGAGCCGACCCCGTTCCCCGCCCGGCCCAAGGCAGCCGAGCCAGCATCGCAGCCGTTCCCAGCGTGGTCGCGAACTCGTCGTTCAGGCTGGCCGCCGTGGCCCGGGCGATCTCGTCGGCGGGGACGACTTCGCCGCTCCGAGTCGCGCGGTCGAAGGTGCGGGTCGCGTCCAGGACCAAGGAGGTCTCGTAGCCGAGGTCGCCCGCCGTCCCGGCCGTGGTCTCGCAGCAGTGGTCGGTGGCGATTCCGCAGATCACGAGCGACGAGATGCCGCGAGCCTGCAGCCATCCGTCCAGGTCCGGCGTGCCGTAGAAGGCGGAGGGGACGTGCTTGCTGATGATCAGGTCGGGCTCACCTTTGACTTCGGCCTTGAACTGGTTGCCCGGGGTCTCAGCTGCCCGGGGCGAGCCGGCTTCAGCCGAATCGGGGCGGACGAACACCAGCGGCCGCCCGGGCTCCCGCCCGCCGGCCGGCAGCCGGGCCACGTCGCCCCCGAACCGGGGGTTGTTGGGGGCCCCCAGGCAGGGTCGTCGAAGCGTCTTTGGACATCGATCACGATCAGGGCGCAGGGGCCGGTGACCCGGGGCCCGGCACCCTGACCGGCGCCTTCTCCTGCACCGCTCTCAACTGGTCCGGAGGGCGGAGATGAGGTCCGGGTTCAGGCCCGGGAAGCTGGCCAGGTACTCCTGGCGCTCCCGGTGCAGCCGCTCGACGATGGCGGCATGCTCCGGGTCACGGCCCTGACGGTGGTACAGCAGCCGTGGTCGCAGCAGCTCTGGGTCGTCGATGCCGGGCACGGACGACGCCACCTCGTAGCCGAAGTCCGGGTCGAGCTCCCATCTGATCGTGCCCTCCGCGATCGCCTTGACCACCGCTGAGGAGTGGGGGATGCGAACCTTCTTGGCGTTGGGGTCCCGGTCGCCCCCGCCCACGGCTCCGGTGTTGAGCAAGTAGACCTCGAAGCCCCCGGCCTCGTGCAGCTCCTTGAAGCGGTTGCCCTGCTGGGAGTGGAGCAGGGGGAAGAACGGATTGGTTCCCGGCACCCGCAACGACTTGCCGGCCTCGGCCGCCCCGCCCGCTGCCGTGCCCTTGGTCTCCCCCAGCATGAAGTAGGTCGCAGCCTGATCGACCGAGAGCCGCGCCACCGCCGGGATGATCCCATCGTTGCGATTCAGGATGAGCAAAGCGGTGACCGGAGGTGCCCGCCGGGCATCCTCGGACCAGCCCAGGGCCTCCATTGGGAAGACCGCCCGCCCGTTCTGGGTGTAGCTCTCGTCGAAGAAGTCGGCCGGACCGCCCGCCTCCTGCTGGGAGACGTTCTCCAGATAGGCGACCGGGGAGGTCACCGCTTGGTAGATGGTGGGCTCATCCTCCCGGCTCAGGGCATAGGTCTTGGCGAAGCAGCCGTTCTCGCTCCCGTAGACCTTGCCCCCGGGCATCAGCGCCACGAAGTCGTCCTGGACCGGCTTGCTGTCGTTCTGGCGGGTGAAGGTGGTGGTGGTCTTGCCGGTGCCGGAGAGCCCCACGATCAGGAGGGTACGCGGTCCGGCGTCGGTCGGCACCACCTTGCAGCCAGCGTGCAGGGCCAGCCCGCCCCGCTCGTACACCAGCTGGTTCCACATTCTGAGCAGCCCCTTCTTCGATTCCCCGAAGTAGTCGGAGTTGAGCACTCTGGTCACTCCCGCCTCCAGATCCACCGCGATGAGCCGTTCCTGCGGGTACCCCTCGGCGAGCAGGCCCGGGGTGTAGACCACGGTGAACCAGGGGCTGAAGTCGGAGCCTGCCGGAGGCTCCTTGAAGAAGAGGTGATCCTGCATCCCCGCGATGTTGGCCCAGCGCTCATCGATCACCAGGCGGGCGGGGCAGCGGAAGTCTGGGTCGTTGCCGACGAAGCCGTCGATGACCAGCGCTCTCTGCTCGCTCAGGTGCTCCTCCTGAAGCCGGGCGATGCGGCGTCCCTCCTCAAGCGAGATCGTTCGGCTGGAGGTGATCGAGGGATCGTCGGTGACGATGTAGGTCGACTCGGTGCTGCGCGCCAGCACCTTGGTCTGCACGTTGTAGTTGGCGTAGGCGGTCAGACGAGCGCCGGGCATGGCCGCGGTCAGCGCCCGCAGCTCGGTCTGGGAAGGGTTGTGGCGCACGGTGCGCGCCGACGGCTCGTAGGCATTCCCCACCTGGTTCATAGAAATCTCCTCGACCCGGCTGGCGGCCGTGGCATCGGCGGCAGGTTACCGCAACCGCAGCCACTCCGGCAGGCCCGCGTGCGACCGGGGTTGTCCCGCTCGGCCGGGGCCACTACGCTGTAGGCCCAGAGGGAGTCAGGAGGAGGTCGGGTGGCAGATCGTAGCGGGGCACGGCCGGCCGCGAACGTGGATGCGATGATGACCCGGGCTGTGATCACCACCAGCCCCGAGACAGCGGTGACCGAGGCAGCCGGCATGCTCCACCGTCATCACATCACCGGAATGCCGGTGCTGGATGACCACCAGCGGGTGGTCGGCGTGGTCAGCGAGATGGACATTGTGACCAAGCACGGACGAGTGGTGGCGGACATCATGAGCCGCGACCCCCACACTGTGGAGGAGGACGTCCCTCTCGGTGAGGTCTCGGACCTGCTCATGACGGCCCGGATCAGGCGGCTGCCGGTTGTGCGCCACGGCAAGTTGGTGGGGCTGATATCGCGCACCGACCTGGTCACGTTCTTCGCCCACCACCAGTGGGTGTGCTCCCACTGCGGCGCCACTCAGAGGGGCCTGCGGCCCCCGGCCACCTGTCCCGGATGCCGGGCCGCGGAAGCCGACTTCGAGTTGGAGGAGGCGCCCTACGGCATGTGATCCGCTGTCTGCGCCGTGCGCTGTTCAGGTCATCGCCGCAGCTGAAGCGTAGAGCTCAGCTTGCGATTTGACCTCGGTGGCGGCCCGCTCCTCGAGTAGTTCCAGTGCCGCCACCGTGGCTCCGTGTGCCAGGGCGCGGCGCCGCCCCTGGGGAGCACCCCCCAGCCTCCCCTCCAGCAGGCCGCCTCCCAGCTTGACCATCGCGGTGCGGACCGCCAGTTCGACGGGCCCCAGCCCTACCCCGAGGGATCGCTGAGGGGGCTGGCGGCAAGAGCCGCCTTTCTTGCTCTCGATCCCGGCCGGGGGCTGATCTGCAACCAGAGCTGCCACCGGGCTTGCTTCACAGACTTGCTCGTTGACCTCCACCATCTCATGGACCAGGCCCCGGAAGCATTTGCAGTTGGCCACTTCACGCTGGGCCCTGTCCAGCGCCGGGCCGGACCGGAAGTGGGCCGCCACTGTCTTACCGGCGACCTTCCTGCCGAGGATGTACTCCTCCCCGTGGCCCGGGTGGCTCGGATCCACTCAGACGCAATTCGGCTTGCCGCACTTGTGCCGGACCGAGTTGAGAGTTCCAGGGCGGAAGTCACCAATGTCGCTCAAGTCGGAGTAGATCCGCTCACGTGCGCGCTCGAGTTCTGGGAGGGCGGACAGGGATGCAACTCAGAACACCTCTTCTGAGGGTGACACCACCCCCAGAATCCCACGATCTAGAACTCACTTCTATGACCCCCCACTTCCCTGTCGCACACTCAAGAGCCGCACCCGTTGACAATCGCATTCCCGGGCCGTATAACGACCTCGACGGAGCGACCGAATACCCGAGTCCTAGTCTGAGGAGGTTTCGTTGGCCACCAGGGTTGGGCACCTCTGCGTGCGACGGGCGTCGCGGGTGACACCAACCGGCGGAGGCTCCCAGACCTGGGGCTTATCGCTGCCGGTGTAGGTCGCGAGGTGTCGGCACGGGCGAGCCGGGGCGCTTGGCGGAGGAACGAGGGGGCATGGCCGAGCCGCTGAGGCCTCCTTGGGGTTGCGGCCCTCCTCGATGGTGGCTCGTCGCGCTCCTCACAGGGGTCTTCGGCTTGTCGGTTGCGGCGTGTGGATCGTCCGCCTCATCCGCGACGCCGGGGCCACGTGCCGCCACGTCGTCGCGAGCAACGGCTGGGAGCGCCCCACCAACCGCGCTGCGACAGGCTCCCCCGCTTCGCGTCGGAGCAAGGGCCCTGCCTCTTGGTTACCACGTCCTGTCGCTTTCGTGCCCGACGGTGTCGTTCTGCATGGGGGTCGGGAACGAAGGCGCGACCACTGGTATAAGCGGTTTCTCCGTCGCCTACCAAGGCGGCGCCTGGTCGCCGCCGGTGATCGTGGAACCGGGGAGCAGTTCCGTGTCGGAGCAGATCAACGCCGTCTCCTGCCCGAGTTCGTCGTTCTGCATGGCTGTGGATGCCGGTGGCCGGGCCCTCGAATACGTCGGTGGGCACTGGTCGGCTCCGGTCGTGGTCGAACCAGGTGGTGACCTCAGCTCGGTGTCGTGTCTGGCGGCCTCGACCTGCACGGCGGTCGACTCCACGGATGCGGTGTTCACCTACGACGGAACGCAATGGTCGGCTCACTCCGCTCAGAGCAACGGGAGCCAGGGCCTGGTGGCGCTGTCGTGCTCCTTACCCTCGTCGTGCATCACGCTCGCCGACTTCGGCAGCGCTTTCGTGGAGAGCGACGGAGCCTGGTCCCCTCCGATCCCCATCGCCCCGAATGACGATCACGCCAGCGGCCCGGCGCTCGACTCGGTCTCCTGTGTCGCGCTCTCCGCCTTCTGCGTCGCTGCCGACTCCGGGGGCCACGTGTGGACCTGGACGAATGGGACCTGGTCGCCGACTCTGACCATCGATCCGCCGCTGGCTGCCTGTGTCGGATCGGCGAGTTCGGGCAATTCCGCGTCTTCGACAAGCCACTGCGGTGCGGGGGCTGGCATGTGGGTCTCGTGCCCGACGGCGTCGTACTGCGTGGCGGCGGACAGTCTTGGCCACGAGATCACCTGGGACGGGAAGGGTTGGTCGCCGCCGGCAAAGGTTGACCAGGCGGGTTTCAGCGCGCTGTCCTGTGCCAGTGCGAGCTTCTGCGAGGCGATCGACTCCAGAGGCGACGCCGTTCTGCTGGGATCGGCGCGACCGTGAGCTGCGCCTGTCCGCAAGACCAGAACGTCGACCGTGGTGAGTTCTGCTCTGGGAGCGCGCCACCGCCGGCACCCTTCGCGAGGCCTCTTGAAGAGGATTGTCCGGCCAACCGATGCCACTTCGTTACATCCGAGGTGCATCGCAATTGACCGGAGAATAGAGATGAAGGGAGATCATGCCATGTGGAGCCATGTCCGGGGCCTCTTCGTGGGGACGCTGTGCGGGGTGGCGCTGGTTGCGACCGCGTGTTCGAGTGGCACTCGGGCAAGCAGTGCCCCGTCACCCCACCCTCCCGGCACCGGGGTGCCGGGAGTGAGCAGCAGCGCCACGATCCGTGGCCCCGGTGCCCCGGCGGGCCAGGCCGGTGCCTACTGTCAGAACTTCCAGCTAATGGAGGTGGATCTGGCGCCCCAGGGCACGTTGGCCCAGATGTCACCGCCGCAGGTTCAGGCTTTCTTCTCGCGTCTTGACTACTACCTCTCCAGAGCCGTGAGCGAGGCACCGCCGAGCCTAAGCGCGGCGACCCAGAGCCTCGCCGACCTCTATCGCCAACTCGGCCAGGAGATGGCCGCGCACGGCTACAACCCCTCCTACAACCCTCCCGACGAGCAGAACCTGGGGTCGGTGGAACTCACGTTCCTGAAGGCGGTGCGCCCCTGGCTGAGCGTGCACTGCCCTGCGGTGCTTCACCCTGAAGCGCCTCCCGGCAGCTCGGAACTGCCTTCGGGTGGTCTGCAGGGCACGTTGCCTTTCCCCAGCTCTTCTGGCCCAGCGGGACCGTGAGGTTTCGAGGGCGTGGCGCTGTCTGTTGCGCGTCCGGGGCCGCCCCGGAAGGAACAGCCATGATCCTTATCCGCGAGCACCGAGGGGCGAGTGGGGCGGTGGGACGTGATGGCGGCGGGGCCGGCGTGATGGTCTCCGATGTGCTGTAGATCCGATCTCCGATCAGTCATGGCGCGACACCTGGTGACCACGATGGGCCCCGGCCCCCGATAGGCGATCAGGCGAGCGCGATGTCTCCCGACGAGCAGGCAGCATCCGACGCCGAGCTGGCGGCCCGAGCCCGTGACGGCGACGACGAGGCCTTCGGGGCGCTCTACGAGCGGTACTTCCTCAAGGTGTACGACTTCCTCGCCCGCCTGCTCGGTGACCGCTCGGCGGCTGACGAGATCACCCGGGACGCCTTCGTCACCGCCTACGAGCACCGGAGCAGCCTGCGCCAACCCGAGGCGGTGCGCTCATGGCTGTTCTCGATCGCGTACCGGCGCGCCATGGACCAGCTGCGCCGCACCGGGCGAGAGCGAGCCGGTCTTCCCGAGGCGGCCGAGGTCGCCGGTGTCGACGAGGACCCAGCCGCCCGCCTCGTACAGGGCGAGGCGGCCGAACTGGTGTGGGCCGCGGCACAGAGCCTGGAGGCCCGGCAGTACGCGGTGCTGGACTTGAGCGTGCGTCAGGAGCTGGCCGGCGCCGAGCTTGCCC
>JAKAWF010000094.1 GCA_021817025.1 bacterium | reverse complement strand
GTTACCGGGTGCAGCACAACCTCACCCGTGGCCCCGCCAAGGGCGGCATCCGCTACCACCCCCAGGTCAGCCTGGACGAGGTCAAGGCGCTCTCCATGTGGATGACCTGGAAGTGCGCTCTCACCAACCTGCCCTATGGGGGGGCCAAGGGCGGCGTGATCTGCGACCCCACCGAGATGAGCCAGAAAGAGCTGGAGAACATGACCCGTCGCTTCGCCAGCGAGATCTCCCTCTTGATCGGCCCGGAGAGCGACATTCCCGCCCCCGACGTCAACACCAACCCCCAGACCATGGCCTGGATCATGGACACCATCTCGATGGAGAAGGGGTACTCCGTCCCGGCCGTCGTCACTGGCAAGCCGCTCTCGATCGGTGGCTCGGAGGGGCGCCCGGCGGCCACCGGGCGGGGCGTGACGGTGGTGACGCTGGAGGCATGCACGCGGCTGGGCTGGGATCCCAGCCAATGCACGGTCGCCATTCAAGGCTTCGGCAACGTGGGCAGCGTCAGCGCCGAGCTGCTGGCGGAGCAGGGCTTCAAGATCGTGGCCGTCTCCGACGTGTTCGGCGGCATCCACAACCCCCAAGGTTTCGACGTTCCAGCCCTCCTGGAGCACCACCGTAGGTCGGGCCGGGTGGGAGGCTTCGCGGGCTCCCGCCAGGACATCTCCAACGACGCTCTGCTGGAGCTGCCGGTGACGATCCTGATCCCGGCGGCGCTCGAGAATCAGTTCAGCGTCCACAACGCCGCCCGGATTCAGGCCAAGCTCATCGTGGAGGCGGCCAACGGCCCGACCACCCCGGAGGCCGATGACATCTTCCACCAGCGGGGGGTGACGGTCATCCCCGACATCCTGGCCAACGCGGGCGGGGTGACAGTCTCCTACTTCGAATGGGTGCAGGACCTGCAGTCGTACTTCTGGGAGGAGAAGGAGATCAACGCCCGGCTGACCAAGATCATGCAGCGCGCCTATCAGCAGATGGACGATCTCGCCCAGGAGCATCGCACCACCCTCCGAATGGGCGCCTACTGCCTGGCCGTCAAGCGGGTCGCCGACGCCACCGCGGTGCGCGGCATCTACCCCTGAGCCCGGCCCGCCAGCCCGCCCGCGGTGCGCGCCCCCGGCTGGGATGAGCTCGGTCCCGCCCCGGCTTCGGTTGGACTCCAGGTCGTGCCGCCGGGCTCAGGCTGGGCACCCACTCCGGGAGGCGCTCCACTGGGCGGTGGTGGCGACCGGCGCGAACAGGACGTTGCTGGAGGTGGCGAACACGCAGCGCCAGCCCGACGCCTTCTGGAGCAGGTTGGTGAGCGGGGTCCCGCGCGCCTGCCAGACCAGGTTGACGCCGTACCGCCGCAACAGCGTGAGGCTGCCGGGATACCCAGCCGAGATCCGGAGGTAGTCGGCCATCACCCGCGGCCCCATCAGGACCACCTCGCCGAAGATGAAGACCCGGTCAGCGGCGCAGCCGCTCCCGGCGGGCGTGCGGCGGTCCAGGCGGTAGAGCAACCAGCCCGAGCTCCCATAGGGCGCGAAAACTCGAGCCGGAGGCCCCGCGCAGATGACACGGCCGACCTGGACCGGGTAGGCGGTGCTTTGCAGATGGTTCTCGGGACTGGCCAGTTGCGTGGCAACCCTGGCCCCGGCCGCCACCACCACCAGCCCCAGGACCACCGCCACGAACCAAAGCGGAGCGGGCCGGACCGGGCGGGGCAGGCGCCCCTGCCTGACCTGTTTGACGTGGGCTGAGAACCCCTGCACCCCATCCGCCCAGAGCGGCAGCACCAGCACCGCGAAGATGGGAATGTCACGGACCGCGTAGAGCAGCAGCACCGTGCCGGCCACTCCCAGCAGCAGATCCGAGATTCTGGTCCGAGTCGCCCATCGCACCGTCAGGACGGTGGTGAGCAACAGCGCCAGCACCGGGATGTTGGCGGCGGAGTGGAAGTCGGGCGGCTGCCACTCCTGCAGGCTTGCCTGGGCCACATGGCTCAGCAGCAGCCGGGCCGGATAGACGTAGACGCCCCAGCCGTTGGGATTCACCATCGCCGCGGTGGCCGCGACCATCCAGCCGATCGCCAGCTCCCGGCAGGGCCCCCAGCCGAGCGCATCAGACTGCCGCAGCCAGACCGCCACCCCCTCGCCGACCAGGAAGACCGCCATCACCCCGAGGCCGATCAAGAAGCCCCCGTGGAGGTTGCTCCACACGATGAAGAGCGGCACCGTCCAGAGCAGAAGCCGCCGCCTGGGCGAGCGCCGGTACCCATCCAGCAGGGTGAGCAGGACCCCCAGCAGTCCGAAGGAGAACATCTGCGGGCTGGGCCCCCAGATCTGGATCCCCGAGATCACCACCAGGGCGGCCCCCACCGCCAGCACCCAGCGCGACCGATCCGGGTGGTTGACCCGGATCACGCCCAGCAAGAAGCCGACCCAGGTCACGGCTGCGAACATCAGGATCACAGGCGTCATGCCGAAGCGGCTGTAGAGGAAGCCGTCGATGGTCTCCGAGCCCCACTCCTGGCTGATGAAGGGGTGACTGCTGGCGGTGAAGGTGAAGTAGTTGTGCTGCGGCACCCACCGGGAGAGGATCTCCAGCCCAATCCTGGCGGTCCACCAGAAGTCCGGATCGAACTGGGGCGTGGTGAAGGCGGCGAAGCCAAGAATCAGGACCGCGACCAAGAGGATGGTGGGCGGGGTGAACGCCAATGTCGAGTGTCTGGGCAGGGGCGGATGGGAGGCTGGGTCGATCATGGCTGGTTGGCGATTCTATGGTCGCTGCCCCCGACCTCAGGAGAAGTCCCTGCTACTTTCCGGCACGACTCCGGTAACGTCGACGGGACCAGGGGCCCGAGCAACGCCGCCGGCCGCCCTGACGGCGGCACGGGCGCATCCCTGGGCCAGGGGGGAAGGCGGGCTCGGACAAGGGCGCTCGGGCGCCGCGTGCGCACGGAGCCGTCCATCGACCGCGCCCGCTCAGCCGGCGGGATCCTCCTCCCACCCGCAGACCAGCTCCGCCACCCCGGCACCGCGTTCTACCGACGCCCCCAGCCGGATGAGGCCGCTCTCCAGGGCCGCCATCCCCTGGAGCAACTCTGGCAGCCCCGCCGCGCCCATGTGCCCGAGGCGGATGGTCGTCTTGTTCCAGGCCCCGATGCCACCCGCAATCGCCACCTGGTCCACGGCCACCGCCAGCCGGAGGGCGGTCGGATCGATCCCCTCGGGCACTCGCGCAGCCGTCACGGTCGCGCTCAGGACATCCTCCGCTCCCCTCGGCGGCAGGCCCACAGCGCGCAGGCCACGTCTCACGGACCGCGCCATCCGACGGTGGCGGGCGAAACGCGGCTCCCAGCCCTCGCTCTCCGCCAGATCGATCGCGGCCGCGCCGGCCACCACCATGTTGGTGGGCAGGGTGGCGAAGTAGTGGGCCTCGGAATCTCGCATCGGGGCCTCCCAGTTGAGCCAGTCCAGGAAGTAACTGCCGCAGCGACCGAGCTGGCGCCGCGTCTCCATGGCCCGATGCGAGACGGCCAGGATGGCCAGTCCGGGGGGGATGCCCAGCGCCTTTTGGGAGGCTGTGATCACCACGTCGATGCCAGCATCCGCCATCCCGACCGGCATCCCCCCGACCCCCGCCACCGCGTCCAGCACCATCACCACCCCCAGCTCCCGGGCGATTCTGGCGTACTCGAGAAACGGCGCCACCACCCCGGTCGCGGTGTCCACGTGGGTGACCGTCATGACCCGAGCCCCGGACTCCCGCAGAGCCCGCTCCACCTCCGCCGGCGCCACCTGCCCTCCCCAGGGGCAGGAGACCTCCACCACCTCCGCCCCGATCGCCCTGCCCACAGCGGCGAACCGCGCCCCGAAGAAGCCCTGGCTCACGACCAGCAGCTTCTCGCCCGGGAGGACCAGGTTGACGATCCCAGCCTCCAGCGCCATGGTCCCGCTGCCGGCCAGCACGAAGACCAAGGAGCCCTCCGGCTCGCCCGAGGGCCTGGCTCCCACGGCATGTTCGATCCCCTCCTGGAGCCGGCGCAGGGCGCGCCCGGTGGTCTCACTGCTGTGGCTCTCGGTGGGGCGAGCCAGCGCTTCCAGGACTGGCTGGGGCACGGGAGTGGGCCCGGGGATCAGGAGCAGCGGAGAGTGGGCTGCGACAGTCAAGCGGCCTACCTCGTCAAACTGGGAACACGCCGTGGTGCCGGCCGGGCTCGGGCCGTCGTCTGGTCGCCACCACCGCCAGGCGAGCGATCAACTCCTCTCGCAGGCGGGAGGGATCGACCACCGCATCGATGATCAGATCCGAGGCCAGCCGGAAGATGTCGATGTTCTCAGCGTACTCGGTCCGGAGACGCTCGACATAGGCCTGCCGCTCCGCCTGTGGGAGCTCGGCGATCCGGTTGGCGTAGACGGCATTGACAGCGGCCTCAGGGCCCATCACCGCAATCTCGGCGCTGGGGAGCGCCAGAGTGGCTTCGGGCTCGAAGCCGGGTCCGCTCATGGCGTAGAGGCCGGCCCCGTAGGCCTTGCGCAGGACGACCGAGTAGCGAGCCACCGTGGCCGAGCTCAGGGCCGCGATCATCTTGGCCCCATGGCGGATGATCCCTTCCCGCTCGACCGCCGACCCGATCATGAATCCCGGCACATCGGCCAGGAAGATCAAGGGCAGGTTGAAGGCGTCGCAGAGGCTGATGAAGCGGGCCGCCTTGTCCGCGGAGTCCACGAACAGGACGCCCCCCTGGTGGGCCGGCTGAGAGGCGACCACGCCCACCGCCCTGCCCCCCATCCGGGCCAGCCCACAGACCAGCTCGCGCGCGTAAAGGGCCTTGATCTCGAAGAACGAGCCCGCGTCCACCAGCGCCTCCAGGACCTCGTGGATGTCGTAGCCGCGAGCGGCCTCGGCCGGCAGCAACGCTCCGATGTCGGCGCCTGAGCCGGGGTGGCGGGGAGCGGCCGCGGGAGGATCCTGGCCCCAGTTGGACGGGAAGTAGCCGAGGTAGCCACGGAGGGCCGTGATCGCGGTCTCCTCATCCGGGCAGAGCATGTCGCCGCAACCGGACACGGAGCAATGCATCCGGGCCCCGCCCATCTCCTCCAGGGTGACCCTCTCACCGACCACCTCCTGGGCCATCCGGGGAGAGCCGAGATACATGGATGCGTTCCCCTCCACCATGAACACCACATCACAGAAGGCCGGGATGTAGGCTCCGCCGGCCGCGCTGGGACCGAAGAGCAGGCACGGCTGGGGGACCTGGCCGCTGAGCCGGACCTGGTTGTGAAAGATCCGACCGGCGTGGCGCCGGCCGGGAAACATCTCCAACTGCTCGGTGATTCTGGCCCCGGCGGAGTCCACCAGGTAGCAGAGCGGCAGCTGCAGCCGCTCTGCCTGCTCCTGAATCCGGAGGATCTTCTCGACCGTGCGGGGACCCCAAGAGCCCGCCTTCACCGTGGGGTCGTTGGCCATCACACAGACGCGGCGGCCATTGACCACCCCGATCCCGGTGACCACGCCATCGGCCCCGAGCTCCTCGGGCGCGTTGGTGTTGGCCAGCAGCGCGTCCTCCACGAAGGGGGTCTCCGGATCGAAGAGCAGCCGCAGTCGCTGGCGGACCGGCAGCTTGTGCTGGGCCGCCAGCCGGCTGCGGTAGCGCTCGGGGCCGCCCAGCCTCGCCGCCTCCTCACGGGCGGCGAGCTCGGCCCTCCCAGCCGCTCTGGGGGCTGGCTCCTTGGCTTTGGGCAAAGGGAGATCGCTCATCTTCGGCCGAGTATAGAGACCACCTCCGGCCACCCCGGCGACCGCCACAGAGTTGACTTACATATGTAACACGCCTACAGTCAAGCCGTGGTGGGTCCCAGACGACAGTCACGCTGCCGGTGCCGGGTCGATGCCGGCAGCTTCGAGGTCCAGGCGCGGATCGAGAGGTTCGTGGAGCCCGCGCTGCTCCTGCTCCTCCGGAAGGGCCCCGGCCACGGGTACCAGCTGGCCGAGGAGCTGGCCGAGATCGTCGGCGAGACCCGGGTGGACCTGGGCAATCTCTACCGCCTGCTGCGGTCTTTGGAAAATGACGGTTTGGTCCAGTCGAACTGGCGCCCGGACCTGCCCGGTCCGCTCAAGCGGACCTACGAAATCACCAATGAAGGCATGAGTCTACTGGCGGCCTGGGTGGAGTCACTGCGCCTCCACCAGGCCCGCGTCGCGACCTTCATCAAGCGCTACGAGGAGTCAGGGAGGACAGCGTGATGCTCGGTCAAACAGGCGGGATCGGACCGGTCCAAGTCCAGGGTTGCGGGTGCCGATCCGGCTGCGGGGGCGGGTCCCCCGGGGGCGGGCGGGGACGTCAGCGGGACGCGATCGCCGCCAGGAGTTCACTCGAGAGCTACCAGCGCGACCTGGAGCAGGAGCTGGCGGACGTGCTGGACCAGCTCAGCCAGCTGCCGAAGAACGCCGGCTGAGCGCCCCTGATCCGTCAGGGGCCGAGGACGCGGCCAGGGCGGATCGGACCGCGCCGGGAATGGCGGGCCCGCCGACAGCCGGCCGCTGCGACTGCCCCGGGACTGCCCGCCATCAGCCTTGGGGCTCGACTCCCGCCTTCCAGGGGAGGATGGCCTCGGCCTCCTGGGCTCGGGCGAGGCGGCTGACACACGGCTTAGAGTTGGCTGGTGCTGTCACCGGAGGGGCCACCCGAGCAGGGCACCGACTTCCCGGCCGATGCCTGCGGCCTGGACGAGGTCGGCAGAGGAGCGCTGGCGGGACCGCTGGTGGCCGCTGCCATCAGGCTCGACCCGCGGTTTCGGCATCCGTTGCTGCGCGACAGCAAACAGCTCAGCGAGGCGCAGCGGGAGCTTGTGGAGCCCCTGATCCGGCAGGCGGCGGAAGCCGTGGAGGTGTTCAGCGTGAGCTCTCAACTGATCGATCTCCATGGCATCGGCTGGGCCAATCGGACCGCGTTCGAGGGTCTGTTGGGGCGGGTGGCAGCGCCCCTCTACCTGATTGACGGCAACCTCAGGCTCAACTCGTCCAGCTGCTATCGGTCGGTGGTCAGGGGTGACCAGCTGGTGCCGGCCATATCGGCGGCTTCGATAGTGGCCAAGGTCCACCGGGATCACCTGATGCGGGCATTGGCCCTGGAGTACCCGCAGTACGGCTGGGAGGGCAACAAGGGGTATGGCAGCGCCAGGCATCTGCGGGCCATCTCCTTGCACGGGTTGACTCCCCACCACCGCCGCAGCTTCGTCCACCTCCAGGCGGGGCTGCCCTTCTGAGCTTCAGGAGACGGAGACGGTGCGCGCCTCCCAGGCTCCGAAAGCAGCCCGCTCCCCCCCGATCGTGGTCGAGTCCCCGTGCCCGGGGTAGACGATCGTGCGGTCGTCGAGGGCCATCAGCTGAGCGCGGATGCTGCGCACGATGGTGGGAAAGTCCCCCAGCGGTGGTCTGGTCGCTCCCGGGCCGCCCGGGAACAGGGTGTCGCCGGTGAAGACCATCCCTGGCCCGAGGAAGCAGACGCTGCCAGGGGTGTGGCCGGGAGTGTGGAGGACCCTCAGCCGGCAGTCACCGAAGCGGACCTCCTCGCCGTGCTCCAGCCGGTGGCCCGGCGGTGGCGGCGGGAACATCTCCAGATCCGCCTGGTGAGCCCCCACCCAAGCGCCCGCGAAACGGCGGCTGAGATGGGGCAGAGCCTGCCAGTGATCGGCGTGGCCGTGAGTCTCCAGGATCGCCACCAGTCTCAGGTCACCCACCGCCTCCACCAGCCGTTCGGCCTCGTCGGCGGCATCGATCAGCACCGCCTCCCCACTCCTCGGGCAGGCGACCACGTAGGCGGCATTGTCGAGCGGGCCCACCCGCCGCCGCCGGACCAGGAGCTCGCCTTCGAAGTCCCAGTCGGGGTAGTTGCCATGACTCACAGGTCTGTCCTCCGCTTTGATCAGGTCGCCACCGCCAGCGGCTCCGCCTCGGTTCGTCCCGACACGGTCGGCGGCAGGTGGGACCGGACCTGGGTCGCCGCCACCACCATGATCGCGGATGCCACCGCGATCGGTATGAAGGGAGAGCTGTCGCCACCGCCCAGGTCGATCGCCACCCCGCCCAGCACCGGTCCGCAGAAGGCGCAGGCGTAGCCGATGGTCAGCATCACCGCGCTCATGGGCGCGACCCTGGCGGGTCCGGCCACCAGGGGTGGATACGCCAGCAGGCCGGCGAAGTTCATGGCCACCCCGATCCCCATCAGGGCCGCGAACAGGAGGGGCAGCTGGTGACCGAACCAGAGCCAGCCGGCACTCCCCACCACCATCGCACCGCCGCTGGCCAGGTAGAACCAGCGGCTGGTGGCGAAGGAGCGCCCGAGCAGGATCAGCCCCACGTCGACTGGGACCATGACCCCGTTGAGGACGGCCAGACTGAGGCTGGCGAGCGGGGAGTGGGGCCCGCCGACAACGGAGGTGGGGATCCAGGTGTTGGCCGCGAAGAAGACCAGGGACTGGCCCCCGAAGCAGATGTACACAGCCCACAGCTGGGGCGACCCGAACAGCTTCCCCAGCGCCCAGGGGCTGCCCTCTGAGAGCCCCACCGGGAACCGGGGGACGCGCACCAGCCAGATCACGAGGCAGCTGGTCCCCAACCCTCCCCAAACGACCATGGTGCCCTGCCAGCTGTGGAGCAGCGCGTAGAGCACCGGCCGGGAGATGCTGGCCGAGATCGTCTCCCCCACCGTGATCCCGAGCGTCAGGGTCACGGAGGCGGTCTGCACCCGGCCCCTGAACCAGCGCTGGAAGAGGGCCGGAAGCCCCGGCTGGGTGAGGGCGATACCTGTGCCCATCAACGCGGTCCCGGCGAAGAGTGGTGCCACCCCGCCGGGAACCACCCTCAGCAACTCCCCCGTGGCGGCCACCGCCAGTCCCGCGCCCACCACCGAGTAGCCGCCCCAGCGCCGCACCAGCGCCGAAGCTGGCAGGGCCACCGCCGCAAAGGCGAGGATGGGCAGCCCGCTCAGGAGCCCGGCCTCGGTGTAGGACAAGTGGAGATCGGCGCGGATCACAGAGAGCACGGGGGGCACCCCCAGGATCGCTGCGCGCAGGTTGAAGCCTATCCAGAAGGTGATCAGGAGCAATGGCAGATGGATGGCCAGCCCGCTCTGCGCCGGGGCGCTCCGTGGCCCCTGCGGGGGGATGCTCAACCGATCAGCTCGGGACCCGGCCAACGGGCCATCTGGCGCCTGGCCAGCATGGGCAGCATCGGGATCAGGTCGGCGGCGATGACCTCGGCCCAGGTGTAGGTGGCCGCGGTGGCTCTCCCCGACCGCCTGATGGCGGCCACCAGGTCTGGGTCGGCCTCCAGTTGGGAGATCGCGAAGGCCAGCTCGGCGGGGTCATCGGTCTGCACCACCAGGCAGTTGTGGAGATGGCGCGCGTAGTCCTCGCCGGTTGCCCCCACGACCGCCACTCCCCTCGCCGCCATGGTCTCGAGGCCCACCAGCCCGAAGGGCTCGAAACCAGAGTTGGCCAGCACCGCCAGGGAGGAGGCGTAGAGGACCGGCAGGAGCGACTCCGGCAAGAACGACCCCAGCTCCAGAATGTCGGCATCGGCGGTGAGGCGCAGCGCTCGGACCAGGTCGGCCACCTCCGCGATGGGCTCCTCCCAGCGCCGCACCGACAGTCCCAAACCCCTGGCCTCCTCCATCAGCTGAGTTCCGTGGCGCTCACCCCCTCCCCGCGCCACCATCCGCACCGGGTGTTGAGCGGTGCGCAGCAGGGCCATCGCCCGAATCGCCTGCTGCCAACGCTTGTCGGGGTGGAAGCGTCCAATCTTCAAGACCACCGGGCGCGGCGCCGCAGCCGCCCGCAGCGCCCTCACCGGCCCCGGCGGCGGCGCCACGAGGGCGGCTCCCGGGATCCCGTTGGGGATGATGATGGGGTCGATCCCACGGGCCTGAACCAGCACCCGCATATAGCGGCTGATGGTGGTGACGGAAGCGGTGTAGGCCAGCGCCGCCCAGTCCATCCCGTCAAACCCAAACTGATTGTTGGCGTTCCAGACCAGCAGGCAGCGGTCCCTGACGCCACGCTGCCAGAGCAGGTCCGATACTCGGCGGACCCAGCTCGCCGTCTGCCACTCCTCGAACAGGAGGACCGGCGTCAGGCCTCCCTCCACGGCGGGGACCACCCACTCGCTGACCAGCTGTTCAGGAAAGTTGGCCTCCAGGAAGCGTCTCTTGGCCTCCTCCCCGTGGTAGATCCCCCGAGGGAACTGCCGGGAGACCTCCTGGGCGAGGCGGTGCAGCCGCACCCCTTCCGTCAGCTCGGTCGGGGCCAGCTCCGGGTCACCCACGAAGAACAGACTGGTCGAGTACCCCGCCTCGGCCAGGGCGCGGCTGAGATGGGCGACCCGCACCCCCAGGCCGCCGGCCTGGCTGTACTGATCCGGGCCTTCCATTGAAACGATGGCGAATGCCAGGGGCTGGCGGTCCATGCTGGCGATCCCCGTAGGGGCGACAGCCCCAGCGCGAGCGCCGCTTCGGCTGCTCAGGGCCCGCCCAGCCAACTGCCGCCGGCCCCTCCCATCACCGCGCTGCGGTCGGCCGCCGAGAGGACCTCCAGGGTGGGCAGATACCGCTTCGGCCTGAGCAGCGGGAAGTCACTGCCGAAGCAGATGCGCTCGGCGCCCAGCAGGGAGATGACCTGGGCCAGCGCCGCCGCCTCGTAGAGGTAGGGAAGAGCGGCGGTGTCGAACCAGAGGCGAGCGCAGACTCGCTTCACCTCCGGCATGTGCGCGTAGAACGGCAGCCCACCCCCCAGGTGAGCCAGACAGAGCCGCAGCCCCGCGGCCTCCTGCTGGAGCGGCTCCAGCAGCCGCCAGAGCCGCTCCGGAGTGGCCCGGCCCTTGCCCCCATAGGCGTGGCCCACCGGCTCACTGGCGTGCAGGAGCGCCGGCCACGAGAGCTCGGCACAGGTCATCAGGGTGCTGCGCAGCGATCCCTCCCAGGCGAGCTCGAACCCCTGGCCGTCACAGTTGAGCTCGCCCAGGCCGCGCAGACCCATGGCGTGGGCACGCTGCACTTCGCGCGGCGCCTCTGGATGGCCGGGATTGACGGTGGCGAAGCCGATGAGCCGGCCGCCTCCAGCCGCCGCCTCAGCCGCCACATAGTCGTTGACGTCCCGCAGCAACCCGGGGTCCGCGAACGGCCACCCGAAGATCACCGCCCGCTCCAGGCCGACCTCATCAAGCGCCGCCAGCACGTCGGCGCCAGCTGCAAACCGGGGGAGCTCGGCCGCATGGCAGACGGTGAACCAGGGGTCGCGCCAGGCAGCCGAGGCCGGGGGACGCAGCCAGGGCGGAACCACGTGGGCGTGACAGTCGATCATCAGACGCGCCTCACCAGATCAGCGCCCGGGCGGCCCAAAGGGCGCACCTGAGGCCGACGCGTCGGCACCTCCAGATCGGACACGCCGCTCATTATCGGCCGTTGCCACACAGTGAACTC
>JAKAWF010000093.1 GCA_021817025.1 bacterium | reverse complement strand
CATCGCCTGTGCCCTGCGGGTGCTGGATACGCTGGCTCCAGCCTTGCCGTGGCCGGTTGGGGTGACGCACCAGCTGCTCGGGGTCTCGGCCTACCGGGAGCTGGGCCACCCGGCCCCGCTCCCGGTGCTGAGGCAGGCAGCCGCGGCCGACGCCGTGCTGATGGGGGCGGTGGACACCCTGGCGCTGCGGGCGCTGGGCGCCGCCTCCCTGGGGTCGGCGGTCGTGGGCCTGCGGCGAGCCCTGGGATGCTTCGCCGGCCTGCGGCCGGTGCGCACCTGGGCGGATCCCAGCCCGGTTTCCCCGCTGCCCCCGGAGCGGTTGGCGGGGGTGGACTGTCTCTTCGTACGCGAGCTGGCCGCCGGCGCGTACGGGCGCGGCCGCCACGACGTTGAGGGGCCCGATGGCGCGCGCCGGGCCACCGACGCCATCACCTACACCGAGCCCCAGGTGATCAGGGTGGCCCGGGTCGCGTTCGGCGCGGCCCAGCGCCGGCGGGGCCACGTGACCTCGGTGGACATGGCCCACCGGCTCTCGACCTCACGGCTGTGGAGGACCGTGGTCCAGGAGGTGGCCGCCGACTACCCGGGGGTGACCTGCGAGCACCGCCTGGCAGGCGATTTCGCCAGAGATCTCGTGTGGGAGCCTGCCCAGTTCGACGTGGTCCTGACCTCCAACCTGCTCGGCGACATCCTCAGCGACGAGGCGGCCGCGCTCGCCGGCTCCCTGGGAGTGCTCCCGTCTGCCAGCTGCGCTCCGGCCGGCCGGCCCTGGCTGTACGAGCCGGTCCACGGGGCTGCGCCGCAGCTGGTGGGCACCGGCGGCGCCAACCCGGTCGCCGCGATCCTCACCTTGGCGATGCTGCTTCAGGACCAGGGCGCGCTGGCGGCGGCGGTGGCGATTCAAGCCGCCGTCGCTGAGACCATGGAGGCTGGGATCAAGACGCCGGACCTGGGCGGCCGGGCCACCACCGAGGAGGTGACGGACGCGGTGCTGGCCGGGCTGTCCACGGCACTGCCCGCCGGCAAGGGGGAGTTCCGCCAGCCCTTGGTCGGCACCCCACCGAGGCCGGAAGTCCAGGCTGCGTGGCGTGACCAAGGGTGTCCGGCATGAGCCGGCAGATCAGGGTGGGCCTCGTCTGCTCGCGCGTGCGGGTGGAGGAGAAGCTCATCCTGGAGGCCTTCGCCAGGGCGGTCGGGGTTGAGGTGGTGCGCATCGACGACGACCTGATCCATCTGCCCCTCACCGCGGCCGGGGCTGCCGCCGGCGCGGCCGCGACACTGCGCGCCTGCGACGTGGTCCTGCTGCGCTCGGTCAGCCACAGCCGCCAGCTGACGATTGCCAGGCTGCTCGAGGTCTGGGGTGTTCCGGCCGTCAATCCGGCGCCGGTGGTGGACATCTGTGGCGACAAGCTCCGCACCACCCTGGCCCTGGCGGCCGCCGGCGTCGACACCCCCCCGGCCCGGGTGGCGTTCACGGTCGAGGCCGCCCTGGCGGCGGTCGAGGAGCTCGGCTACCCCTGCGTGGTCAAGCCCACGGTTGGCTCCTGGGGCAGGCTGGTGGCCCGTCTCAACGACCGGGACGCAGCCGAGGCAGTGCTGGAGCACAAGATGGAACTGGGCGGGATGCCGCATCGGGCCGTCTATCTGCAGGCCCACGTGGACAAGCCGGGCCGTGACCTGCGCGCCTTCGTGCTGGGCGGGCGCACCGTGGCGGCGATCGGGCGCCGGTCGGCGCACTGGATCACCAACACCGCCAGGGGGGCCGCCGCGGAGCTGGTGGAGGTCACGGCGGAGCTGGACGAAATCTGTCTGCGGGCGGCGGCCGCCGTCGGAGGCGGCGCCCTCGCCATTGATCTCCTGGAGGGTCCGGGAGGGCTGTTGGTGAACGAGGTCAACGCCACCATGGAGTTCCGCAACAGCGTGGGCCCGACCGGGGTCGACATCCCCGGCCTGCTGGTGCGCCACACCCTCGACGCGGCGAGGTCCAGATGATCCGGGTGAGCGTGGTCGGAGGCGCTGGATACGTGGGTGGGGAGCTGGTGCGGCTCCTGCTCGGACATCCCGACCTGACCCTTGCCCAGGTCACCTCCGGCTCCCACCGGGGGCGGCCGGTGGCGAGCGTGCACCCCAATTTGCGCGGCTTCACCGAGCAGCGCTTCGCCGACCCTGCCGACCTGCAGCCGTGCGACGCGGTGCTGGTCGCCAACGGCTCACCGGCGGGGGGGCCGACCCTGGCCGAGCTGCGGCGGCTGGCACGGGTGGTGGTGGACTGTGGGCCCCAGCTACGCCTTCGTGATCCCAAGGCCTACCGGGCCTGGTACCGCGCCGAGCCCCCCCCAGACCAGCTGCTGGCGGAGGCGGTGTACGGCCTTCCCGAGGTGAGCCGCAGCCAGCTCAGGGGATCGGTCTTGGCCAGCGGCGCCGGTTGCTCAGCGGCGGCCACGATCCTGGCACTGCTCCCGGCGGCCCGGTCAGGATGGGCGCTGACGGCCCCGGTCTGTGTCGAGGCCCGCTTCGGGTCCTCCGCCGCCGGAGCTCAGCCCACCTCGGCCAGCCATCACCCCGAGCGCTCCGGCGCGGTCAGGGTGTTCGCCCCGGAGGGGCACCGCCACCAGGCCGAGGTCGCGCAGGCGCTGGGTTGGGACGAGCGGAGCCTCAGCTACTCAGGAGTCGCGGTGGAGATGGTGCGGGGAATCTCGGTCTCAGCGCGGTGCTTTCTGGCCCGGCCCGTGACCGAGAGCGAGGTCTGGGAGGCGTTCCGGCGCACCTATCGAGCCGAGCCGTTCGTCCGGATCGTGGCCCAGCGCCACGGCCTTCACCGCTATCCGGACCCGCGCTGGCTGGCGGGCACCAACCTGTGCGACGTCGGCTTCGCCCTGGACCGCTCCGGCGAGCGGCTCACCGTGCTGGCGGCCCTGGACAACCTCGGCAAGGGGGCGGCGGGCAACGCCGTGCAGACCCTCAACTGCATGCTGGGACTCGAGGAGCGGGCTGGTCTCGGCTTCATGGGCCTGCACCCGCTGTGACCGGGGGGAGCGGCCCGGCGCGCCCGGGGCGGGCCCCGCTGGTCGTCAAGGTGGGGGGCGGCTTGGCCATCGACCAGGAGGCGGTCTGCGCCGACCTGGCCCAGCGGTGGCCCCGCCAGCCGGTGGTGCTCCTGCATGGTGGATCCAAGGAGCTGGACTCGGTCTCGGCCGCGCTCGGACACCCCCCGGTGCGCGTGACCTCCGCGTCCGGGATCGAGAGCCGCTACACCGATGACGCCACCATGCGGATCTTTGCCATGGTCTATGCGGGCGGCGCCAACGTCGGATGGGTGGAAGCCCTCCAGCGCCACGGCGTGGCGGCGGTCGGCTTGAGCGGTGTCGACGGCGGCCTGCTCCGGGGGCCGGAGAAGGGTGTCCTGCGCACCCGTCTGGGGGAGGGCCGCGAGCGGGTGCTGCGCGGGGATCGCAGCGGGCGGGTGACCTCGGTGAACGCCGCCCTGCTCAACCTGCTGTTGAGTGCTCAGTACCTGCCGGTGCTGTGCCCACCGGCGTTGTCCCCCGAAGGTCGGGCGATGAACGTCGACGCCGACCGGGCCGCGGCTCAGGTCGCGGTCGCGCTGGGAGCGTCCACGCTGGTCCTGCTCAGCGACGTTCCCGGGCTGCTGCTCGATCCCGCCGACCCCGCCACCCTGGTGCCGGATGTCCGCCGGCATGAGATCGGCCGGGCGATGGAGATCGCGCGCGGGCGCATGCGGACCAAGGTGCTGGCGGCCAAGGAGGCGCTCCAGGGAGGGGTGCGCCGGGTGGTGCTGGCGGATGGCCGGGTGGACCGCCCGGTCGAGATGGCGGTCCACGGCCAGGGCACGGTGTTCCGCCGCGCCGGGGTGTCGAGGACGGTCGAGTGACCGGGGTTGCCGGTGGCATCGAGACCCACCAGGTCGGCAGCTGGAGGGCTGGCGGCCGCGGGGCTTCGTGGGCCGAGGTGGACCTGCTGCGGGGACTGGTTGCGATTCCCAGCCCGACGGGACAAGAGGAGACGGCTGCCAGGTGGCTGGTGCAGCGGCTGCAGGCCCTGGGGTTGGAGGCGGGGCGTGACGCCGTCGGCAACGTGGTGGGGGTTGTGGAGCCGTTGGATGGCAGGGCGACTCCGGGGGATGTCTACCTCCTCGGCCACATCGACACGGTGGAGGGGTTCTGGCCGGTGGAGCTGCGGGAGGGCAGGCTGTCCGGCCGGGGGGCGTCGGACGCGAAGGGCCCGCTGGCCGCGTTCGTGGCCTCGGCCGCGCGCGCCCGCAGCACCCTGCGGCGCCGGGTAGTCATATTGGCGGCGGTGGGAGAGGAGGGTGACTCGAGAGGCGCGAGGCATCTGGCCCGCACCCTGCCCCCACCCGATTACCTGGTGGTAGGCGAGCCGTCCGGGGCCGGCCGCCTGGTCATCGGCTACCGGGGACGGCTCGCCTGCAGCCTCGAGCTGAGCCGTCCTGGGCTGCACAGCTCGAGGCCCGAGCCGACCGCGGCCGAGGACGGCTTGGCCGTGTGGTCGGCGGTGGGCGAGCTGGTGAGCGGGCTGAACCGGGGCCGGACCGGCTTCGAGGCCATCGATGCGCACCTGCTCTCGATTCAGACCGGAAGCGACGGCCTGCGGGACTCGGTGCGCTTGGAGCTGGGCTTCCGGCTGCCTCCGTGGAGCGTGCCGGGGGACCTGCTGGAACTGGTGCGGGGGCTGGCGCCGCGGGCCCGGATCGAGCCCGGAGGCTTGGAGGCCGCCGTTTCGGTCGGCCGCACCGGGGCTCTCCCGTCCGCTTTTTCGCGGGCCATTCTGGCTCAGGGTGGTCGCCCCGTGTGGCAGCGCCGCCTGGCGACCTCGGACCTCAACGTGGTGCTTCCGGTCTGGAGCTGTCCGGCTTTGGTGTACGGCCCCGGTGACTCAGAGCTCGACCACACTCCCCAGGAGTCGATCTCGCTCGAGGATTACTCACGGGCGATCGAGGTTCTGGCCCAGGTCCTGGCGGAGCTCTGAGAGGTGCGCCGGGCGCTCCTGGGGTCCCGGGGGGATGGCTGGTCCGAGCCCAGCCGGGCTCGG
The DNA here is from genome assembly GCA_021817025.1 of bacterium. The sequence continues at coordinate 6,409 of JAKAWF010000093.1, read as the reverse complement.
ACCAGCCGCTGTCGGCGAGCCCTAACCGAGGGCCGGCGCACCCGCGCGGTCGCCCACCCCACCCCCCAGGGCGTCGATTGGCTCCGGTGGCGGAATCGGATGGTGGAGCTCAAACACCTCTTCGTTGAAGATCAACCGATCACCCGCCTCGAGCTCTCTGTCGGTCATCCGCAGTGGAACCACCAGCGAGATCGCCTTCAGGATGCCGAAGGTCATGACCCCGGAGTAGCCGGTGACCACCAGCAGGCCGAAGAGCTGCACCAGCAGCTGGTGGGCGTTGCCGTAGAGGAGCCCTCCCACCGAGACGCCGGCGGAGCCATGCGCACCGAGGTAGACGATCATGGCCGGGTTGGCGACAAGGCCCACCATGATGCCGCCCACCGCGCCCGCCAGGAAGTGGGTGTGGACCACTCCCAGGGTGTCGTCGGCCTTGCGGAAGGGCCACTTTTCGCTGAGGCGGTTCATGGTGAACCAGGGGATCGCCGCGCCCAGCAGCCCGATCAGGATGGCTCCGGTGCCGTCCACGTAGCCGGCGGCGGGCGTGATCGCCACCAGCCCGCAGATCATGCCGTTGATGGCCCCCACCACGGAGAGCTTGCGATTGAGCATCATGTCCAGGAAGAACCAGGAGAGCAGAGCCACGGCGGTGGCCAGGTTGGTGTTTAGCACCGCCGCCGCCGCGTCCCCGTTGGCGAAATAGGGGTCGCCGCCGTTGAACCCATTCCATCCCAGCCAGAGGATGCCCGCTCCCGCCACCGCCAGCAGCATGTTGTTGGGCTTGAAGTCACGCTGGTCCTTGAGCACCCGCGGTCCCACCACCAGGGCCGCCACGAAGCCCGAGATGCCGGCCGCGACGTGGATGACGTAGCCGCCGCTGTAGTCGACGACGCCCATCTGGGAGAGCCAGCCCCCGCCCCAGATCATGAAGGCGTTGACGCTGTAGACCAGCAGTGACCACACCGGCACGAAGATCATCCAGGCGCGCAGGCTCATCCGCCCGAAGATGGCGCCCGCCAGGATGATCGGTGCGATGGCCGCGAATACGAATTGGAAGTAGATCAGCGACGAGCCCGGGATGGTGAACGCGGGCATCAGTCCCTTCAGGAGCGGAATCGAGGCCCGTCCCTCCTCAGTGAGGGCGCCCAGCACCGGCTGGGGGATTCCGACCACGGTGCCCAGCCAGGGGTGCCCGAAGCCCATGTTGAAGCCCGCCAGCACCCAGACCACCATCACCGCCGCGAAGGCGTAGATGGCCATCATGGCGGAGCTGACCGCCCACTTGCGCTTGACCAGACCGCCATAGAGGATCGCCAGGCCCGGGATGGACTGCAGGCCGACGAAGGTGGCGGCGGTCAGTTGCCACGAGTTGTCGCCGGGGCTGAGGAAGGATGAAGAGGGGATGTACATCACTTGGTCCTCCGCAGGCTGGGCTGCTCCAGGGGTTGCCGCTCACGTTTGCGGCCATGATCCCGATCCCGGACGGGCTCGTCTTCGGGTGGACAACACGAATTGGCAACCTGGCAATTGGTAACTGGCAATGACAACCGCCATGGCGCCGGCCCAGGCATCCGAGCCCGTCGACGCTCCGAACCGGCCCCGGGTGCCGCAGCCCGGACCGGCCCGTCTCCCAGGCGCCGGGATCCGGGCGCCGCCTTCAGGAGTCGGCCGCATGATCCATCGCGAATCACTGCTGAGTACCACTTGGACCAAGTGCCAACCGGCCCCTCCGAGTGACTGGGGCCGGGTGGCTGAAGTGCGGATGGCCCGAGCAGTCGGTGGCGAAGCGGCCGCACCGACCGGGTCCTCCGAGGTCCCTGGCTGCGACGCCCGACCGGACAGCCCAGAAGACGTGGCCGAACCGGCCTCGATCAGATGTCCGATCGGGCGGCGGCCCGGTTAGAGTCAGCGCCATGCTACGAAGGCGGGGCCGCTCCCTGCTCCCCATCGTTTGGATCGTCCTCGGCATCATCGTCGCGGCGACCCATGGCCATTTTGCCGCTCTCAGCACCCCATCAGCTATCGGCTCGGCGATCCTGGCGGTTATCCTCTGGCCGCTGATTCCGCTCAACGTCCACATCGCGATCTGACGCCGTCTTCCGGCGGGCGTGGGGAGGCGGCGGTGGCCGGAAGATGGTTCCGGCTGGGCGGCGTCCCTGCGGGCGGTTGGTGGAGCAGGTCATGATCCAGGACCGCTCGGCCCGCCGCCAACGGCTCCTCACATCGTGGTGGGAAGGCCGCCGACACGCTCGAGGAGGAGCACCCCAACCTCGGGGCGGTGCCCCCACCGGTCCCCGCTTCCTCGCTTGGTCAGCGGGAGATCCTCTTCGGGATCGTCCAGCTCAAGGAGCTCACCCCGCCGCCGCTCGCGATCTCCAGCAGCTGGAGCATCGCATCCTCGCCTTCGCGGCCCGCTCACGCACACGGGCCCTGACTTTCGCGGGCGCTTCACCCGTCATGAGTTCGAGCGCGGTCCGCACGAGCGCGCCGGGTGACCCCCTCATGAACTTCTGCCGGGGACCGCTCAGAGGCGGTGCTGCCCGCTGGTCACCGGGAGGAGGTCGGAGCGAGCCGCCTCGAAGGCCTGGATGCCGGCCTCCTGGCTGAGCGCCATGGCGATTGGGTCCCGGCCGCTCAAGAGGCAGTCGCGCCAGAAGGGCTCGATGTCGAAGTTGGCGACCACGCCGCTGGGATCGCGCACCTCCTGGCTGGTGAGGTCGATGGTCAAGCGATAGCCGTCGTGCCGGCTGGTGCGCTCCCGCAGGCGCTCCACGGTGGCTTCCGGGAGCCGCACCGGCAGGAGCCCGTTCTGGAGGGAATTGACCGTGAATATGTCGGCAAAGGAGGGCGCCAGAACGGCCCGGAAACCGTAGCCGGAGAGGGCCCAGGCGGCATGCTCCCGGGACGATCCGCAGCCGAAGTTGCGGCCCGTCACCAGCACGCTGGCGCTGGCGTAAGCGGGGTGGTTGAGCTCGAACTCCGGTCGCGGCTGGCCGGCCGCGTCGTAGCGCCAGTCCAAGAAGCACGACTCCCCATAGCCGTCGCGTTCGGTGCGCTTCAGAAACTGCTTGGGGATGATCTGGTCGGTGTCGACGTCGTCCCGGCTGAGGGTGGCGCAGAGTCCCTCGTGCACCGTGAAAGCATCCATGGTCTCTCTCCTGCTCAGCGGCCGCTCAAGGTCGCTGGCGTGAGCCGCCGGACATCGACAAAGTGACCGTACAGGGCGGCCGCCGCCGCCATGGCGGGACTGACCAGGTGGGTGCGGCCGCCGGCGCCCTGGCGGCCCTCGAAGTTGCGGTTGGAGGTGGACGCGCAGCGTTCCCCGGGCTGGAGGATGTCGGGGTTCATGCCTAGGCACATTGAGCATCCGGCTTCTCGCCACTCGAACCCCGAGGCGCGGAAGATCCGGTCCAGGCCCTCGGCCTCGGCCGCGCGCTTGACGGTGCCGGAGCCCGGGACCACCATCGCCCGCACCCGGGGGTGCACCTGCCGACCGGCCGCGACCGCGGCCGCGGCCCGGAGATCCTCCAGCCGGCTGTTGGTGCAGGAGCCGATGAACACCCGATCGATGGGGATATCCTCGATGGCCGTGCCCTCGCTCAGACCCATGTAGGCGAGTGCCCTGGCCGCGGCCGAGCGCTCGGCCTCATCGCCGAGATCCGCCAGGCGCGGGATGCGGCCGGTCACGGTCGCGACCATGGCCGGGGTGGTGCCCCAGGTGACGTAGGGAGCCAGCTCGGCGGCGTTGACCTCCAGGGTGCGGTCGAAGCTCGCCCCCTCATCGGTCGCGAATTCGAGCCACCGCGCGGACGCGCGATCGAAGTCCGAGCCCCTGGGCACACCCGGACGCCCGGCCAGGTAGCGCACGGTGGTCTCGTCGGGGGACACCAGGCCGGCTCTGGCGCCAGCCTCGATGGTCATGTTGCAGAGGGTCATCCGGCCCTCCATCGAGAGCTTCCGAACGACCTCGCCGGTGTACTCGACGACCGATCCCTGGCCCCCCCCGACGCCCAGCCGGCTGATGACGCCGAGCGCGATGTCCTTGGCGGTGACGCCGGCCGGAAGGTGGCCGTCGACCCGGACCTCGAGGGTGGGGGATGGAGCCTGCCAGAGACACTGGGTGGCCAGCACCTGTTCGACCTCGGACGTGCCAACGCCAAAGGCGAGCGCGCCGAAGGCGCCGTGGGTGGCGGTGTGGGAGTCGCCACAGACCACCGTCATGCCGGGTTGGGTCAGCCCCAGCTCGGGGCCGATCACGTGGACGATGCCCTGGCGCTGGTCGTCCAGGTCGAGCAGCGGGATCTCGGCGGCCGCGCAGTTCTCGGAGAGCTGGCGCATCTGCTCGCGGCCCACTGGGTCCGGGGTTGGTCGGCTGCGCTCCCAAGTCGGCACCAGGTGGTCCATGACCGCGAGGGTGAGGTCGGGTCGGCGCACCCAGCGACCGGCCCGCCGCAGCCCGGCGAAGGCCTGGGGCGAGGTGACCTCGTGGACAAGGTGCAGGTCCACGTAGAGGAGCACGCGCTGATCCGGCTCGCCGCTGACCCGGTGCGACTCCCAGATCTTGCGGTAGGCGGTGCGGGCGCGAGACCCCGCAGGGGGTGCGGACACAGGTTGAGCTGGGATGGTTCTTGACTCCTTGGTCAGGCGCTGCTGGAGAGGCAGTTTAAGGCGGCGGCATGGCGGGCCGCCCACTCGTAGCTGTCGATCAGGGCCAGCGCGGAGGCGTGCAGGATGTTGGACGAGCAACCGACCGTGGTCCAGATCCGCTCGCCGTCGCTGGAGTCGATGCCGACGCGGACAGTGGCCCCGGTACCTCGATCGCCGTCGATGACCCGCACCCGGTAGTCCACCAGCTGCACCTCGGCCAGGCTCGGGAAGTGGGGGGTCAGGGCGCGTCGGAGAGCTCCGTCCAGGGCCTCTACGGGGCCGTTGCCGGTGGCGGCGGTGTGCACCAGCGTCGCCCCCACCCTGACTTTGACGCTGGCCTCCACCTGATGCGCCAGGTCCGTGGCCTGCAGGGCGTCCTGGTCGTGGGCGACCACCAGGGACTCCTGGAGCGCGAACGGGGCGGTGTCGCCGGGGAGGGCCCGGGTGACCAGCAGCTCGAACGACGCGTCGGCGTCCTCGAACGCCCAGCCCTCGCCCTCCAGTCGCTTGAGCCTCTCGACGATCGCTCCGCGCGCCTGCGGGTCGAGGTCCTGGAGGCCGAGATCCCGGAGTTTGGCGGCCACATTGCTGCGGCCGCTCTGGTCGGAGACCACGGTCCTGGTCTGGTTGCCGACTGCGGCGGGGTCTATGTGTTGGTAGGCTCGAGCATCGCGGGCGACCCCCTGAGCGTGCAGCCCGGCCTTGTGCAGGAAGGCCGCCGGTCCCAGGTAGGGACGCTGGGGCTCGGGGGTTCGATTCACCATCGAGTCGAACAAACGCGAGACCGTGACCAGTTCGCGCAGGGCACGAGCCGGGAGGACCTCCCGGCCGCACTTGAGCTGAAGGTTGGCGGCGATGACCAGGAGATCGGCGTTGCCACAGCGCTCGCCGCTGCCGTTGAGGGTGCCCTGGACCATGCGCGCGCCGCTGGCCACCGCGGCCAGGGAGGCCGCGATCGCCAGGCCGGTGTCGTTGTGGCAGTGGATGCCCAGGCGGTCGCCGATGCGGGCTCTCGTGGCCGCGGTCGCGCTGGCGACCTCCTCCACCAGGCGGCCGCCGTTGGTGTCGCACAGCACCACCCAGCTGGCGCCGGCGGATGCCGCGGCCTCGGCGGCCGCGAGTGCATACCCCGGGTCCTCAGCGTGGCCATCGAAGAAGTGCTCCGCGTCGAAGACGACCTCGCGCCCCTCCGCCACCGCGTGGGCCACCGAGTCGTGCACCATGCGCAGGTTCTCGGCCCCGGTGGTGCGCAGCACCGTCTCCACCTGCCACAGGGACGCCTTCCCGACCAGGGTCACCACCGGGGTGCCGGCAGCCAGGGTGGCCTCCAGCCCAGGGTCCAAGTCTGCCGCCGCCCCCGGCCGGCAGGTCGATCCGAAGGCGGCCAGTCGTGCCCGTGGCAGGGGGCTGTCCAGCAGGCGCTGAAAGACCGCGGTGTCGCGTGGATTGGCCCCTGGCCAGCCGGCCTCGACATAGGGGATTCCCAGGGTGTCCAGGCTGGCCGCCACCCGCAACTTCTGCTCGACGCTGAGCTGCATCCCGAAGCCCTGCATGCCGTCCCTCAGGGTGGTGTCGTAGAGCACCACGGCCTCGGCGGCGGCCCCGCCGCGCCCGGGGCTCATGCCGGCACCCCAGATCCGAGGTGCTGGAGCACCGCGGTGGTGACGCTCTCGGTGGTTCCCGAGCCCCCCATGTCGGGGGTCAACGGGCCGTTCGCGAAGACCGCGGCCAGGGCGTCCTCGACCGCGCCGGCAAGGTCCTCTCG
>JAKAWF010000092.1 GCA_021817025.1 bacterium | reverse complement strand
CCGGACGGCAAACAAATCGCCCTGGGTGACGAGGAGGGGAACGTGCTCCTCTGGGAAGTGGATACGGGGCGGCTTGCCGGTGCGTTTAAGGGTCCCAGGGGCCGGGTTCGGCAGATCGTGTTCGTCTCGTCCCGCCGGGCCGGTCCGCTCACCCCCGCTGATCAGGCGGCGATCGCGCGAGAGGCCGCCCTGGCCGGACGGCTGCCCCATGTCGTGGCGGTCCGGGATCTGGGAACCGCTCCGGATGGCCACGCCGCCCAAGTGGTGGTCTCGGCGACGATCAGCCAAACCAACCAGGGGGCGGCCGAGCAACTGGCAAGCAGCGTTCTCGCCACCTTCGCCCAGGCGGATGCGCCCCCCGGCCTGAGCCTGAACCTGGCCGGCCCGCTGGCCACCGCGGTCGCCAATCAGGCGGCGGTGAAGAGCACCAGCCGCGACGTCCAGCTCCTCTCGATTCTATTCATCGTGATCTTGCTCTTGGTCGTCTACCGCTCAGTGCTCGCTCCCTTTGTCACCTTGCTACCGGCCGTCCTCGCATTGGCGTTGTCCGGGAGCCTGATCGGTGCCCTTGGAACCGCCGGACTGCAGATCTCCCAGGTCACTCAGGTCCTGCTGATCGTCCTGATCCTGGGCGCCGGTACCGACTACGGGCTCTTCCTGGTCTTCCGGGTCCGCGAGGAGCTACGCGCCGGGCAGGAGCCGAACGAGGCCATCGTCCGGGCGCTCAGTCGAGTCGGTGAGTCGATCACAGCCTCGGCCGCCACCGTGATCGTGGCTCTCCTCACGCTGCTGGTGGCGTCGTTCGGCATGTACCACGACTTGGGAGTGCCCTTGGCGATCGGAGTCGCCGTGATGCTACTGGCGGGGCTGACTCTGTTGCCGGCACTGCTGGCGATCTTGGGGCGGATGGTCTTCTGGCCGTCTTTGATCCGGCCGGGCGCGGTCCGTCAGGGACTTTGGGGCCGAGTCGCCGCGCGCGTGGTCAGACGGCCGACACTCACGCTCCTGTTGGGACTGCTGGCGTTTGGCGCCCTCGCCTTCGCGGCGACCGGGTTCAGAGCAGCCGGCTACGGAGGAGCGGTCACAGCCCCGGCTGGGAGCGGGGCAGCCACCGGTAACGCCGCCCTCGCCCGCTACTTCCCGCAGACGACTGCCGATCCCACCAACCTTGTGCTCCACTTCGCCGCCCCCGTTTGGACCGATCCCACTGTCCTGCTTCAAGCCGAGAAGGTCCTGGTTGCAAGCGGTAAGTTCGATCAGCTGCTCGGGCCGCTCAACCCCAACGGCGTGCCCCTGACGCCGGCGGAACTCTCCAGCTTGCACGCCACCCTGGGACCGGCCAGAGCCCTCCCGCCCGTCCCTCCCGCTGGCCTGGTGACTGGGGCAGGCCTCTACGGCGCCTATCGCGCGACCGCGGCGCTGGTGAGCCCGGATGGGAGGACGGTGCAGTTCGAGGCCAGCCTGACTGCCGGGGTGGCAAACTCGACAGCGGCGCTCGACGCGATACCGGCCATCCGGACCACCCTCACTCGGGCCGCACGGGCTTCCGGCGCGGTCGCGGATGGAGTCGCGGGCGAGGCGGCGGCGCTGGCCGACGTGAGCGCGCTCTCCGACCAGGATCTGCTCCGCGTGGTGCCCCTGGCCGCACTTGCAATAGCGATAGTGCTCGGGATCGTCCTCCGAAGCCTGGTAGCACCCCTGTACCTCATCGCCAGCGTGGTGCTCTCCTACCTTGCTGCCTTGGGCGCGGCGGTGCTGATCTTCGTGGACCTCCGGGGCGCGGATGGCCTGACCTTCCTCCTTCCGTTCCTGATGTTCATATTCCTGCTCGCCCTTGGGGAGGACTACAACATCCTGGTCATGACCAGGATCCGGGACGAGGCGGCGCACCTCCCTCTCGGAGAGGCGGTGACCCGTGCCATCGGGGTCACTGGACCGACGGTGACCTCCGCCGGGCTGGTGCTGGCCGGGACCTTCGCCGTGCTCGGCTTTTCGGGGGGCAGCGGTCCGAACGGGCCCGAGATCCAAGACATTGGCTTCGGGTTGGCCATCGGAATACTCATGGACACCTTCTTGGTCCGCACCCTGCTGGTGCCATCGACCGTCGCCATCCTCGGCCGCTGGAACTGGTGGCCGGGCAACATGGGGCGCGCGTCCCGCGCTGGCTCCCAGTAGCGATGGGATGACCCGGCCGGTTTGGTCCGAGGCAGCGGCTGAGGTCTGCGAAGTTGGAGGCCAGGGGTGCCAATAACATCACCCGACTGGGCCGCGTTCAGGCTCCGCTGTAGTTCAGCATCCCGGAAGGGCGGCCACCCAGCAGGGGCCGCCATGGTGGCGACGGCGGCCCCGAAAGGGTGCACCGGGGGCGCCTGTCTTTGGAACGACTGGTGAATCGAAACTGAGACCCTCCCCCAGCCGGTGAGCACCTCCCGTTGCATCCCCGCCAACCTGCCGACCGGCCCCTACCAGTCCTCATCACCGGCCCTCAACAGCAATTCAGGTCGATCACCCGGACGAGGGCACCGAGTGCGCTGCGGTTCACTCGGTAGTAGATGCTCGTACCCCGACGTGCTCTCGTGAGGAGCCCAGCGCGGTGCAGCTGGCCCAGATGATGGCTCATGGTGGCGTCGGACAGCCCGAGCCGGAGCGCCAGATCGATGTTGCGGACCCCGTCAGCGTCTTCGGCAACGAGCAGTGAGATGAGCTTGACCCGCACCGGGTCGGCCAGCGCCTTCAGGCGCAGCGCCACGTCGAGCGCGTCGTGGTCACTGACGATCCCCCTGGCTACAGGAGGACAGCAGAGCACGCCTGAGAGGTCGATCACGGGCAGGGACTTCGGCATGGACCAACTCTCCCACATCACCCGACGTAAGTCGAGGCATATGTTACGGTACTAGCGAGACATATATCTAACTAGTTGGAGAAAGCCATGTGCGCCGCCACCCCAGACATCCGTGAGCTCGTCCGCCGTGGCTACGCCGAAGCGGCCACCCGTTTGGCGGCAGGCGAGCCCCACCCATTCCTCCGATCAGACCAGGAGTCGTGCTGCGCGCCCTCCCCAGCTGCTGCCCAGGAGCAGGGCCAGGTCGCCTTCGGCGCCGGGCTGTACAACGCCGAGGCTGCCGCTGGGGCGACCGGGACTGCCATTGCGGCGTCGCTCGGCTGCGGCGTGCCCACCTCCGTGGCCGACCTGCACCCGGGTGAGACCGTCCTTGACCTTGGGTCCGGTGCCGGTGCCGACACCCTCATCTCGGCTCGCCGCGTGCTCCCAAGGGGCCGGGCGATCGGGCTCGACATGACCACCGAGATGCTCGAACTCGCACGGCACAATGCCGACGACGCTGGCGTCACCAACGTCGAGTTCCTCGAAGGCTATCTGGAAGACATTCCGCTGCCCGACGAGAGCGTAGATGTGGTCATCTCCAACTGCGTCATCAACCTTGCTGCCAACAAGCAAGTAGTCCTGAGCGAAGCCGCCCGAGTCCTGCGGCCAAGGGGACGCTTCGCCGTCTCCGACGTCGTCGCGGATCCAGACATGGACGACGCCACCCGCACCGACATGGCTCAGTTGATCGGCTGCATCGCCGGTGCGCTCACCGAGCCTGAGTACCGTGCCGCTCTCACCGCCGCCGGCCTTGTGAACATCGAGATCACAGAAACCCACCGCGTGCACAGCCATGCCGCGTCCGCTATCGTCCGGGCCCGTAAACCACCGGCACAGGGGGACCGACAGGCCGCGCGGCCGGGGCTCAGGGGAACAGCTCCGCGGTCGGCTGAAGCGGCTCCGCTTCCCCAGAAGTGACCAGCAACGCCTCTGCCGCCGTCGCCTCGATCGCCCAGCGGACTTCGGCTCTGCTCCGCCACGCCCGCACATCCCGAGGCGTCGCGGCCGTCCACCGGCGCCACTCCACGATGGCGGCCTGCGCTCGAGGGATCCCCCCTGTGCGCGACGCCCCCACGTGATCCTGTGGCCACACCCCAACTGACACCCTGTCCGACGTGCAATCCTGAGTCCATGGCCAAGATCAAGCGCACGTACAACCTCAGCCCGATGACCGTGGGCCTCGTTCGGCACCTGGCCGAGGTGGCCCAAGTGGCCCCCACCCAGGATGCCGTCATCGAAGCAGCGATCCAGAGCCTGGGACGGCGGGTCCGCGACGAGGAGCACACCCGTCAGTTCGCCGCCTGTGCGCGCGACCCTGAGTTCCAGCGCGAGATGGCTGAGATCGGCACCGAGTTCGAGGCGGATGACCGAGCAGCGTGGGAGGTGGGCTGAGCGTTGGCTGGCGCCGGCATGCGTTGGGCCATCCTCATCGTCAACTTTGATCCGATCGAAGGGTATGAGCAGGGCGGCAGCCGTCGCGCCCTTGTCGTGTCATACGAGCCGCTCCGAGCTCTGGGGATGATGTCCGTGTGCCCCATCGCGGCTGCGCACGCGCAGCCGCGCAACCCGCTTGAGACCCCATCAGTGCCGGGCAAGCCGGACAGACGTAAGGATGGGTTGATACTCGTGCATCAGCTTCGTACTCTCTCGATTCTCCGGGCCGCCGACATGTTGGATCAAAGCGCTCAGGTCCGCACCCTGACCGACCCCGGCCTACGCGCGGAGGTCCGACAGGCCCTATCGATCCAGCTCGGCCTCGATGTTCCGGGCGTGGAAGATGGAGCGCTGACGAACGACCACTACGGTCCGTCCCCGTTTGGGCGCTGATCCCCTGGGGCGGCCACCAGGCGATCCCGCCGCTCCCCCGCGCCCACCGGCCCGGGAGCGGGGCCCTTTGCGAGTGGTTGCCCCCGAAAAGGAGGGGCCGAAGTTCACCCGGAGGCGGTCACCAAGGGCGCGGGACGGTGCTGGTTCCGTTGCCAGCTGCCCCAGTCCCAGCAGCGCCAGGGCGAGCAGAGCATCTTCTGCGACCAAGCACCGCGACCTGCGGATTCAGTACCTGCCGGCCCCGGACTGCCTGGCCCTGCTGGACCCAATGCCTGGAGCCGAGGGCTCGGAGTCCGGTTCGAATTCTTTGCGTTGGTCAAGGGTGTTGCAACGTTCTGTTTCTGGCCTCTGGCGACTTCGACGCACCCGTGTCCGGAGCCTGCCCATCTGGGACTTGTACACGCTGCTACCGGTTTTCTGTACATGGCCGAGCCGGAACAGACCCGAAGGGGACGAGGCGCCTTGATGGACCCCAAACAAGTGAGTCTGACAGGGGGTTGGCCGGAAGGCCAGCCAGGCTGCGTGACCAGCGGGGCCGCCACGAGCAGAACCCGCAGCGGCAGGCGCCGCGCAACAGGTACCGGGCCAAGATCCTGGCCACCAGGGTGGGCAGATTGGAACTGGGAAGCCCAGGCTGCACCAGCACAGGTTCGTCCCTGACCCACTGAAGCCAAGGAGGCGGATTGAGTGAGTATCCCAGGACGCGGGGCCCACACTCCTGCGCGTGCCACAGGCACGACAGTCTACATGGTTGCGCGCGCTACCGTCAGAATGGTATACCATCTTGCGTGTGACCACGAAAATCGGCCAGCTCGCCCAGGAGCTCTCACATCTCAACCCGTGGTGGAGGGACAGCCGGTGGGCTTTCACCGACCCTGACCTGCGGGAAGCGGCGGACACCGGTCTTGGCTACCGTGCGGGGGCCCTGTCCGGGCTTGTGCCTGGGTGCCTACACGTGCTGAGGGGGCCGCGGCGGGTGGGGAAGACCGTGGCTCTCAAACAACAGATCGAGGACCTGATCTCCGACGAGGTACCGCCGACTGCAATCATACGAGTGGCAGCCGACAACATGGCGGCCCAGGAGCTGCGGACCTTGGTGCAGAACACCGCCTTGCCAATGCTCCCCGCCGGCAACCGACGGGTCTGGTTCTTCGACGAGATCACCTCCGCGACCGGCAACTGGGCCCAGGAAATCAAGTGGCTCCGAGACAACGACCCGGCGTTCCGTGAGGCCACGGTAGTCCTCACCGGATCTAACGCGGCGGCGCTTGCCGAGGCGGGTGGCGAGCTGGCCGGTCGACGTGGGCGAGCAACAAACCTGGACCGGTCCCTGTTCCCCATGGGCTTTCGAACCTTCACCGAGCTGGTGGCCCATGCTCCCTTGCCTGATGTGGAACCGCTTGACGTGGCGTCGTTACATGGCGCCATAGCCCGCTCGGCGTACCAAGCGTCCGTCCCCTGGCTCGACGATCTCGTGCGCCTGTGGGAGACCTACCTCACCTATGGCGGGTTCCCGCGATCGGTGGCTGCCGCGGCCGCCGGCGATCCCGTCCCGGCGTCGTTCGTCAACGATCTCTTCGAGGTGATCGCTGGCGACGCGTTCAAGCACAGCCAGCTCGGCACGAACCGGGAAATGGCCCTGCTCGAACGGCTGTGGCTATCAATGGCTTCGCCGGCAAGCCTCTCCTCCATCGGGAGGGACGTAGACGTGCGACACGAGGTCGTCGCCCGCCACGTCGGATACCTGCGCGCTTCCTTCCTATTGTGGGCCTGCCCGCAGAAGTCTCCAAACGCCTGGCTTGCCCGCGAGCGAGCCCAGGACAAGCTCTATGCCGTGGACCCCTTGGTGGCCCAAATCGCCCATCTTCGCAACTCCCAGCGTCAGAGTGTCGACCCGACGGTGCTGACCGAGATGCAGCTCGGTATGTCCATCCGTCGGCGGATCTTGAGCGGCATCAAGGCGGCGGAGCATGACGAGTTCCTGTTTCACGTCCGAACACCCGCTCGCAAGGAGATCGACTTCGTCTCCCCACACCTCGGCGACACTGCGGTGGAGGGGAAATACTCCGAAGGCGGCGGCTGGCGCGGCGACGCGGCGACGGTCAATGCGTCGCGGTGGAAGGGACTGCTGGTCACCCGCAATGTATTGGACATCGGAGACGACAAGGCGTGGGCGGTTCCAGCCGGCCTGCTTGCCTACCTGCTCGACACGTGACCGCCCGTCGCTTCGACTCGGCGGTCTTGCAGCGCGCTCGCTTGCCCTGACGCCATGACGGTCATCTTGCCAATACGCCGCCGACCCCCGCGACCACGAGCCCGAAGCCGCAGATGATGCCACCGATGAAACGGGCCCCCATGGCGGATATTGATACCTCCCAGGAAGTGCCGCGTACGCCCTGTTGAGCCGAGAGATCACACCTCCACCAACTAGCATCAGCGTCGCCCCGATGCCAACAAAGCCGAGCCGACGACAACGGTGATTGTTCTTGCGCCCCACACTGACAGCACTATTGCAACCGCCCCCAGCACCGACTGAGCCTCCGTCGCGCACCGCCCCGGCCGCAAACGGAATCACCAAAAACTTGAGCGACCATAGCGGCCTTTGCGCATACTTGAACGCCTCCTCGCCGATTGTGGGGACGAGTTCAGCTCTGGCCAGTCGCACCTTCTCTCGGTTGATGCCGCTCCATGCACTGGTCTTGTGGGCACCAGCGGGCATGGTCAACCACCCTGCTCCGGGGCTTGGGGGTGCTGTTGCCGATACTCATCCCACCCGTCTTGCTTTCGGTCGAGCCGCTCCTGATTGCGCAGACCCGCAGCTGCCTGCTTGTCAGCCTGCCGACTCTCAGCAGCCAGGCGCCGGTGCGCCCGCTCGATCTCACTCTGCCACGCCCAGAGACGGATGCCTCCTGATTTCACGACGATGGATACGCCCTCCCCTTCTGAGGGGTACGCACTGGCAGCCTTGCCCGCTCGACCGTCCACCTTGGCGCCCGGGACCAAGCCGGCTCCCATCCAAACCAGGCAGAGCCGGATTCCGAGTAAGAGGCACGGCTGGCGCAGAAGTATTGCCACAAGGGCGCACCCAGAGCCAACCGGGAATACTGCTAGCGCACCGATCCCATACCAATGGACAGCACGATAGGTCAAGTCTGCTGCCTCCTCGCCGACCAAGGCGGCGATCTGATCGCGTTTGGTCATGCCTTCTCATCCTCGTCTCCCCCGTGAGATCGGCGAGACTCCGCCCACTGCTTCCCTTCTTGCTCAAGCCATTGCTGATTGCGAAGCTCGCTGGCGGCCTGCTTTTCGCGCTGCCGCTCCTTAGCCCCGATCCGCTGGTGGGCGCGCGCCATCTGCCGCTGCCACGCGGCTGGATTACGGCCGGCGGACTTCACGGCGATGCTGCGGCCCTCAATCCTGGACAGATACGCGCTGGCGGAATGACTTGCGCGCCGATTCAAGCTGGCACCGGGGTGGTGCCGCCGCAAGGACATCCCCACCCCCGGGCTCGTCAGCGGATGGGCCACCTTGGTTGCTGACGTCCACCGTCTGCGCGCCGGGCGCGGTGCGTCCACGCCTGACCGCACCACTCGCCGGCAGGACCTTCCCCCACTGCCAAACCAGGTGCCCAGAGTTCGCCGGATTGCGTTCAGGCATTCTCGGGAGGCGATCTTGGCTTCACGGCGCCGGTACGGAGAGTTGCACCTGCCACCTGGGGAGATGCCTCGTCGCCGGCACTACCTCGCCGCGCGCCGGAAGGATCCGAGGCTGATCTGGCCGAGCGCGATGACCGGCCATGGAAGATTCCACGACCTGTGCCGGGAGGCGGGCATCGAATGAGGGCGCCCACCCGGCGGACGGCCGAGCCGTACCCCGACGCCCTCTGCAGGCTGATGGTGGTCGACGACGTCGAGGCATGGAACCCTGACCTGCGTTCACGAACCCGCCTGATGACAACGCCGAAACGGCATCTTGTGGACCTGTCGCTCGCAGCGGCGCTCATGGAGTGCGACCCAGTGAGACTCCTCG
Source organism: bacterium (assembly GCA_021817025.1). The sequence goes on along the minus strand of JAKAWF010000092.1, from coordinate 2,747 downwards.
GAGACCTCAATACCCTGGGATACCTCTTCGAGTCTCTAGCTGCCCGCGACATGCGGGTGTACGCAGGGCAAGGCGGCGCGTCCGTCTACCACTATCGGGAGCGCGGGGGGGGCTCGAGGTCGACCTGATCGTCGAACGCCGTGACGGTGCCTGGATCGGGACCGAGGTGAAGATGGGCTCAGCCCAAATCGACGAGGCGGCCGCGGATCTACTCCGCCTGGCCGCCGGCCGCGTTGTCCGTCCTCCGATGGCACTACTTGTTGTCACCGCCACCCAGTACGCGTACCGCCGAGAGGATGGTGTTATAGTCGCACCGTTGGCCCTTCTGGGTCCCTAGCCGACTGACGGCGGCTCAACACTCGCCGACGCGCTCTGCCGAGTGCGATGATCGAGAGCGTCGCTCGCGGCCCGCTCAAGCCGACTTCAGCGGCCTCCAATAGCCCCGAATCCGCACGTCTTGGGCAACTTTGCACCTCTCTTTGCAACAACCCTGGTGGAGGCGAACGCAAAGAATTCGAACCGCCTCGGCGCTGGCGCCCGAGATGCAGGTCGGCCAGTTTGAGCCGCCGCCCGCCTACCAGCGTATCGCGCCGAGGGCCCTTGTCCTCCACCAACTTCGGCTGAGCGACTCCGCGATCGGGCGGCACCTTGGGGTGACCGACAAGACCGTCAGGAAGGCGCTCAACTGGCACTGGGAGAACCTTCGGCTGGACAGTGAGCCAGCCTGACCGCGCCGAGCCAAGAACCGCCAACCACGGTCGTCACTCATCGCGGCCCCTTTCACGAGTGCCGACTCTTGGAGGATCTGGACGGACTGGTCTGTCTGCACCCGCACCCACGGCCGCAGCTGGCTTGCTCTCTGTGGTCACGAATCTGCGCCGCCACCCACGGACCATCTCCATGCTCGCCCAATCACGTTTGCCTGCTGGTTCGGCGGATCGATGCATGGTGGAAGCTGGTCCTATGGGAGCGTAAATGGAGGTCGGCCGGTAGCGTAGCGAGTGGTCCCGTGGTAGGATAGGAATGTGGACTACCAGCACCGAATAGTCGATGACGAGCTCGACGTCCTCCTCGCTGAGCTGCCAGCCATTGGCATCGAGGGGCCGCGGGGGGTTGGGAAGACAGCCACCGCTGGCAGGCGCGTGGACAGGGTGATCGCCTTCGATGACCCTCCTCAACTGGAGGTGATCTCAGCGGATCCAACCCAACTCGATGCCTTCAGCGGCAGGATCCTGCTGGACGAGTGGCAACGATACCCGCCGATCTGGGACTACGTCAGACGCCAGGTCGACACCGGGTCCCGCCCCGGGAGATTCCTCCTGGCCGGAAGCGCGGCGCCGCTGGAAACTCCAACGCACTCTGGAGCGGGGCGAATCTCCCAACTTAGGATGCGTCCGCTGAGTTTGGCGGAGAGAGGGTTCGCCCCGCCAACAGTCAAAGTGCATGTTCTGCTCCAAGGCGAGCACCCACCGGTCGCGGGAAGCACCGACGTCAAGCTCCTTGAGTACGCCGAAGAGATCGTGGCCTCCGGGTTCCCGGGGATCCGACCGCTGAGCCAACGAGCTCGGAACACTCAGCTCCAGAGCTACATCAACCGGGTAGTGCAGCGGGACTTTGCATATCAGGGACTCCGAGTGCGGCGCCCTGCATCTGTGCTCTCCTGGCTCAAGGCATACGCGGCTGCAACTGCGACAACCACCAACTACACCTTGCTGGCGCGGGCCGCCTCATCTGGCGGTGAAGACATTCCCGCGAAGACAACGGTGGCCGCATACAGAGACGTCCTCACAGACCTGTGGCTCCTCGATCCGATTCCGGGTTGGTCAGCGACTCGCAATCGCCTGCGCCGGCTCACATTGGCCCCGAAGCATCACCTTGCGGACCCTGCGTTGGCGGCGCACCTCCTCGGGGTAGGGGCGTCAGGACTAATTGAAGCTGAGGGGAACAGCTTCGGGATTCCCAGGGATGGGAGTCTATTGGGCGCCTTGTTTGAGTCATTAGTAGCCTTGAGCGTTCGCGTCTACGCTCAGGCAAGCGGGGCCTCCGTATTTCACCTCCGCACCAAGGACAATCGGCACGAAGTCGACCTCATCGTGGAACGCCCAGATGGACGCGTGCTGGCGCTAGGAGTCAAGCTGAGCCGGGAAGTTGGCTGGGCTGACGTCCGGCATTTGCACTGGCTCCGAGAGGAGATCGGAGACGACTTGATAGATGCTGTTGTCGTTACCACTGGCGGGCAAGCGTATCGGAGGACCGACGGCATCGCTGTGGTTCCAGCAGTTCTCCTAGGGCCGTAACAGCAGGGTCGCCACCCCTCCCTGGACAAGTGCCGACGACCCACGGCTCCGTTGGACCGGGTGAGGGGACCAGATCGCAGCGAAGGCCGCGATCAGCGCCGCTCGGCCCGTGCCGATGCAGGGCATGTCTCGAAAGGGCCCCTCACGGTTCAACCTTGCAACTCTCTTTGCCACAACCCTGGTGGACGCGAACGCAAAGAATTCGAACCGCCTCGGCGCTGGAACTCGCGATGCCGATCGGCCAGGTTGAACCGCGGCCTTTCCTCCAGCGTATCGCGCCCAGGGCCATTGTCCTCCACCAGCTTGGGCTCAGCGACTCCGCGATCGCTCGACGCCTGGGGGTGAGCGATAAGACCATCGCGAAGGCGATCCAGTGGCGGTTGGAACAGCGCCGGCCGGGCCCGAGGTGAGCCCGGCCGCACCGAGCCACCAAGGCGCCCTTCATAGTCT
>JAKAWF010000091.1 GCA_021817025.1 bacterium | reverse complement strand
TTTCTGGTGCTGGCAACCCAGAACCCAATCGAGTACGAGGGCACCTATCCCCTCCCGGAGGCGCAGCTCGACCGCTTCCTGATGCGCATCGGGGTCGGCTATCCCTCGCGCGCCGAGGAGCAGGGCATGCTGGAGAGCCGTCGCCGGCGCCAGACCGACGAGGTCCAGCTGCGGGTGGTGGTGGACCGGGCTTCCCTGCGGCGGATGCAGCGGACCCTGGAGCGGGTCCACGTCGACTCCGACCTGGAGTACTACATGGTCGACCTGGTGGCCGCCACCAGGGCCCATGGCGGGGTCCAGGTGGGGGCGAGCCCGCGCGGGACCCTGGCGCTCCTCAAGCTCTCCCGGGGCCGGGCGGCGCTGTCAGGCCGCGACTTCGTGACCCCAGACGACGTCAAGTCGGTCGCCATCCCCGCCCTCTGCCACCGGATGAGCCTGCGGCCGGAGCTCTGGGTGCAGCGGGTGCGCGCCGACGACATCGTGCGGGAGTGCCTTCAGAGCGTGCCCACCCCGCCCACCATCCAGCGGGCGGCCCAGGTGGTGGCCCAGACGGAGTGACCGCCCACCCCACCCCGCGGCTGTGGGGGTACTCCGCCCTGGTGGCCATCCTGCTGCTGGGCGCGCTGCTGCTGGCCCGGCCGGCGCTGGTGGCCCTGGCGGCACCGTTTGCCCTCTGGCTGGTGGTTGGGGCCGCTCTGCTGGAGCGCCCCCAGCTCCGGGGAACCACGAGCCTGAAGAGCGAGCGTGCCACCGAGGAGGAGGCGGCGGAGCTGCACGTGGAGCTCGGCGGTCCGGGCCGGCCGGGCCCGCTCGAGGTTGGTCTGGATCTGCCGCCCGAGCTGGTGGCGGAGGACCGGAGCGATCGCCAGCGGCTGGTGATCCGTTCCGGCGAGGTGGCGGAGCTCACGGTCCGGATCCGCGCGCTCAGATGGGGCGCCTACCAGCTGCCGCCGCTGACCCTGGCGGCCCAGGACCCCCTCTCGCTGTTCCAGTTCCGGGGCACGGTCGGCGAGAGCCTCAGGCTCAGGGTGTACCCCGCCTGGGAGAGGCTGCGCAGGCTGGTGCCGCCGGCCAGGACCCAGGTCTACGCGGGCAATCGGATCGCCCGGCAGCATGGGGAGGGGCTCGAGTTCGCCGACATCCGGCCGTTCGTGCCCGGCGACCGGGTGCGCCGGGTCAACTGGCGGGTGACCGCCAGATCCGGAGTGCCCCACGTCAACGACTTCCACCTGGAGCGCAACGCCGACGTGATCCTCTTCATCGACAACTTCACCGAGATCGCCTCCGGCCGCGACTCGGTGCTGACCCTGGCGGTGAGAGCGGCCAGCGCCTTGGCCGATGGCTACTTGCACGAGCGTGACCGGGTCGGGGTGGTCGGATTCGGCGGTCTGCTGCGCTGGCTGATGCCGGGGATGGGGCCCCAGCACCTCTACCGGGTGGCCGACGCGCTGCTCGACACCGAGGTGGTTACCAGCTACGCCTGGCGCGCGATCGACGTGATCCCGCCCCGGGTGCTGCCGCCGGCGGCCACCGTGATCGCGCTCACCCCGCTGCTCGATCCGCGCAGCGTGGGAGCGCTCGCCGACCTCCACCACCGGGGCTTCGACCTGGTGGTGTTGGAGATCGCCCCGGAGGGGCTCCTGGGCTCGGCCGCGGCGGCGGTCGATCCCGTCGCGGTGCGGCTCTGGGGGCTGCTGAGGCAGGCGCGCCGCAACCGCCTCAGCAGGGCGGGGATCGCGGTCACGCAGTGGTTGCCGGAGGAGCCTTTGGAGGTGGTGCTGGCCAGAGCCAGGGAGTACCGGCGATCCGCGCCCGCAGCGACCGCCTGATCCCAGGCGGGCTGGCCCTGCTGCTGGCCCTGGCCTCCCCCTGGTACACGCTCGCCTGGGCACGGCAGGACCAGCCCCAGCTGCTCGGGGTGGAGGTGGGCGGGGTGCTCCTGCTGGGGCTGGCGTTGGGCATCCGGTGGCCTCGAGCGGTGCCCCTGGCAGTCATCCTGCTGGCGGCCCCGGAGGCACTGGTCCTGGCCGAGCGGGGGCCTCTGCTGCTGGCGCCCCTGCTCGGGGCCGGTCTGCTGGCGGCCTCAGAGCTCTCCTACTGGTCGCTCGACTCGGCTCAGCCCGGCAGATCGACGGCCCGACTCCGCGCTGTGCTCTCCTGGCGGCTGGTGCTGCTGGCGGTGGCAGGCTCGGGGATGGGCTGGTTGGTGCTGTCCGTGGCCGGGCTGCCGGCCGCCGGCGCGATCGACCTGACCGTCCTGGGGGTGGTGGCGGTGGTCGGGATCCTGGGCCAGGCCGCCTGGATGGTGCGGTCGGCGGTGAGGGCGGAACCTCCCCCGGGGTAGAACCCCGTGGCCGGCCCCGTCAGCCGGATACGTCGACCGTGAGGGTGAAGAGCCGGTCGGGCACCTCGCAGGGTGGATGGTCCTTGGTGCAGGCCGGCGCCAGAGTGGAGCTGATCACGGCCGCCCCCGGACGCACCGCCCGGAAGTAGCCCATCTGGGCGCCTCTGGCGATGAGCACCGCCACGGGACCGAGGACGGGTCTCAGCACCTGCTGATTGGAGTCCAGCAACCGGCTCCAGGGGCCCAGGGGGTTCACCGGCAGGGCGACCTGGATCGTCTGGGGAACGGAGATCGTGATCGTCATGCCAGAGTCGGCGGGCCCGAAGACGAGAGGGGTCGAACTGCTGGGGGAGGGGAAAGGGGTGGTGGGCGACGGGGTGCCGCCTGATCCCCCCGAGCCCAGCGGCAAGGGCGCCCCCGCCGCGCAACCGGCCAGGGCCATGACCGAACTCGCCAGCAGGCCGGCCGGGAATCCCAATCTCGCTGGTGCGCTCTGGGAAAACATCACCGAGCAGGGTAACGCCCTGGGAGTCGGCGTGGTTTCTCGCCCCGCTCACCGGCTACCGGCTCTGGGACCCTGCCAGCCTTATGACCGGTGCCAGAGCCTCCAGCTGGACGGCCGTGGCCGGGTCCCCCACCATCACCGTGGTCATCGCGGTCGGGGCCAGGTAGCGGCGGGCGGCCGCCGTGACCTCGGCGGCCGAGGTGGAGGCCAGCTGCTTCGAATAGCGCTCCAGGTAGCGGTGGTCGAGGCCGTGGGCGCGCACCTGCGCCAGCGCGCTGGCGAGCCCGGCCTGGGTCTGGAGCATGATCACCCGGGCTCCGGAGAGGTAGCTCCTGGTGGTCTCCAGCTCCTCTCGGGGAACTTCGAGAGTGGCGAGGCGGCCCAATTCGTAGAGCAGCTCCAGGTAGGCGGCGCCGGTGACCTCGTTGCGGACATCCATGCTGGCGGTCGCGAGACCGTCGAGGAGGCGGTTCTCGAGGCGGGCGTGGGGACTGTAGGTGTAGCCCTTGTCCTCGCGCAGGTTGTTCATCATGCGGGAGGTGAAGCCGCCGCCCAGCACGGCGGTGGCCAGGGTCAGGGCGACGTGATCTGGATGCCCGTGCGAGGGCCCACTGCTCGCGGCCATGACCACTGTCTGCACCGAGCCGGGCCGGGCGATGAAGAGGAGCTGGTCGGATCGCCCGGCCCTGACCGCTCTGAGCCGGGGGACCCGGCGCGGTCCCTGCCAGGCGGAGAACGCCCGTCGCAGGCGGGCCCGGGTGAGTCCGGGTTCGACGTCGCCGACCACCGTGATCTGGGCGGCCCAGGGGCTGAAGGCCTGGCGGTGCAGCTCCAGCAGCGCCTTGCGCCCGGTGCGCCGGATCGCGGTCTCGCTGGGCTCCGGCCGGCCGTAGGGATGGTCGCCGTAGATGAGGCGCTGCAGCGCCTCGCCGGCGGGGAAGTGGGGCTCGGCCCGGGCCATTCGCAGCCCCTCTGTGAGCTTGGCCCTCTCGGTGGCCAGATCCGCGGCCGGGAAGTGGGGCGCGATCACCAGCTCGGCCAGCAGCTGATACAGCTCCTCCTCGGCCTCGGCGAGAGCGCCCGCCTGGAGGTAGAGCCGGTCGTGGTCCTGGTGCACCTGGAGGGAGCCGCCGAGATCCTGGATCCGCTCCGCCAGGTGGGCCTGGTCCAACTCCTTGGTCCCCAGCGGGATCCCCATCGCCAGCAGCTCGGAGGCGGCGGCGCTGGGTCCCATCGCGGCTCCCGCCGGGACGCTCAGGCGGAACTCCACCCGGGGCACGCTGGGGCGCGGCACCACCATCACCGCGGCGCCGTTTTGGAGGATGGTCTGGGAGACCCCGGTGACTCGAACCGGCGGCACCGCCCCCGGCACCGGCACCAGGGAGAGGTCCGCTGCCACCCGCTTGCGGTCGAGGGTCACGACTTTCTCCTCTGGCTGGGCGGCTGCCAGTGGAGCACCGTCGAGCGCTCCGGGCGCAGCCACTCACGAACGGCCCTGGCCACGTCGTCCGGGGAGACCTCGGAGAAGAGCTGGGGGAGCTCGTCGACCAGGTTGGGGTTGCGGTGGACGGCGGCCATGACTCCAAGCTCGGACATGCGCCCGAGCCGGCTGTCGTTGCTGGCGTGGTAGGCGGCCAGCTCCCGGCGGCGGGCCCGCTCCACCTCATCTTTGCTCGGCCCCTGTGCGGCCAGCAGGTCCAGCTCCCGGTCGATCGCCTCGACCGCGGCCGCGGTCGGCACCCCTGGACGGGGAGTCGCCTCCAGGGTGAAGAGCGCCGGGCCACCGAACTCGAAGGAGTCGCCGATGGGATAGTGGGGCCCGCCCGCCACGTGCAGCAAGAGCTGCTGCTCGGAGACCAGGTGGCGCTGCAGCCTGGACGACCTGCCGTCCTGGAGGATGCGCGCCGCCAGCGCCAGCGGCAGGTGGTCCCGCTCCCCGAAGGGAGCCGTCCGGTACCCCACCGCCACCTGGGGCGTCGGTGCCAGCGGGTCGACTTTGGTGTGCTCCCGGCGGGTCTCGGGCAGGGGCTCATCCAGGGCCGGAGCCGGGGGGGCAGGCCTCGCGGGCACCGAGCTCAGATGGCGCTCCACCATCTCCCTGGCGGCACCCTCGTCGAAGTCGCCGACCAGGACCAAGGTGGCGTTGCCCGGCCCGTACCAGGTCTCGTAGAACTCGCGGGCATCACTTACCGTGGCCGCCTCCAGGTCGGCGAACTCCCCGTAGTAGTTGTGGGCGTTCGGGTAGGTCGAGAAGGCGTACTGGGAGAGCCAGAGCCAGGAGAATCCACCGTAGGGCTGGTTCAGGACGTTGACCCGGACCTCCTCCTTGACCACGTCGACCTGGTTGCGCAGGGTCTCCTCGTTTAGGTCGAGGAATTGCATCCGGTCCGCCTCCAGGAAGCAGGCCATCTCCAAAGCGGAGGCCGGCAGGACCTCGAAATAGGCGGTGTAGTCGTGGCGGGTGAAGCCGTTCAGAAGTCCGCCGGCGGAGTTGATCAGGTTGCCGAAGTGGGGCTTGGGGACCCTGGTCGTGCCCTGGAACATCAGGTGTTCGAAGAGGTGGGCGAAGCCCGTCCTGCCCTCCGGCTCGAGCCTGAATCCGGCGCGGTAGAAGACGCCGACCCCGACCGTGGGCGAGGAGCGCTCGGGGCTCAGGACCACCTCCAAGCCGTTGGGGAGGCGGAATGATGAGAGCACGGGGCCGGTCGTCGATGCCGGCTGTCCTGCGACTTCCCTGGCGCTCACAGACCCTGATGCTACCAAGCCTCCTCCTGGGTGGGTGCCCGCTTGGGAGCGCCGATGCGCCTGCGCGGGTCGCCGCTTGGTGCCGTGCCGGCTGACGGTCGTCCGGGGCCCCGGTTGCCTGGTGCCACCCCAAGCGAGGGGCCCTGCTCGCCCTGTTGCCAGTTCACCGTCCGGTCCCAGGCGGCCGTTGACCGGGTCAGCCTCCGCCCATGGGGCGGCACCGTCTCCGCCCTTGGAGTCCGCTGGGAGCGAACTGGACGGAGCTCACAACCGGCCGCGCCGAGATCGGGCGGGTGCTTCGGGTTGACGTTTGGGTAACGTTCAGGTAACGAGTTCTGAAGGGTCCGCCGCCGGGCCTTCACAAGCCGTCACGGAGCGGTTACAGTTACACGAGTCGCGGTCCGGTGGAGGGAAACGACCCCAACTGCATGGGTCGGCCGCCGGCGGACGGAAGGGAGACGGCGGTGAGTTGAGGTCCTGAGGGGGGCCTTTGCTGTCTGGTGTGCATCGGCTTGAGCCGGTGCCGCCTGCGTGATCCATCCGCAGCCCCGGGTTGGGGTTGTCGGTCTGAACTTGATTGTTATCCGAATTCATGTTGGCGGAGACAGGAGGTGTGCGAGTGAACCGAGGTTCGAGACGATCTGGAGGTTACCTCAGCCGGCTGGGGGGCCTCATGACGGGGCTGGGGGCGGCGGGGCTGCTGGCCACGGCGGTCCTGGGGGCGGCTCCGGTGTCGGCTGGCTCCCTGCCGACCACGGGCACTCTGTACTTCACCTGCTACGCCAACCAGGGCACAACTAGCAATCAGGACGGTGCGGGCAATGGCTGCCACCCGAGCACTCCCTCAGGCACCTGGGATGTCCAGTCTGCGACCTACACCTACCAGGGTGGGAACCTGACTGTTGGTCCGACCACCGGCATCGCCAACACCACCGGCGCGGACGGAGTCCAATTCCTGAACGGCACTGATCTGTTGGTGTCGGGCCAGCAGAGCGGGACTGTGACCCAGCTGGACCCAAGCAGCCCGGGTGTCTTCACAAGCGGCAAGACGTTCACCGTGTCGGCTGGAGTCTCAGAGGTGGACCACATCTCGGTAGCCCCGCAGCAGGACTATGTGACAGCCGGAGGTTACAGCGGAGGTGGCCTGTCGCTGATGCCCGTGACAGGCGGCAAGATCCAGCCGGGCATTGGCTGCACCCTCAAGGGGAATCTGCCCGGAGGAGTATCTGCTTCCAACGTTGTGATGGACACCGTGATATGGACTGGGAGTACGGACAGCAGCTCTGCCTACTACACCGCGAGCATCCCCAGCAACGGGGACACTGGCGGGTACGGAGTGTTCGGGAGCGTCGCCATCAGCTACAACGGGAGTTCCTGCTCGGCCACTCTGACCCAGCTGCTCCCGCAACCAGGAGCAACGAATGCCGGCTCCGGGTTTCCGGCGGCCCACGGAATGGCCTTTGACCCCTACAGCCAGAGTCTCATTCTGTTCGGTGCGAACATGATCGCCCAGATTCCGGTGGCCACCATCAGCTCGACGAGCGCCACTCCCTCGTCGGAGATCGTCTTCGGCTCCCAGACGTGTACCAATGGTTTGTCGGTGTCGGGGCTTACGTGCCTGCGGAAGACGGCTCCACAAAACACCTCCACCAACAGTACGAATCAATTCGATCAGGGCTCGGTGGACGGATTGGGCCACATTTTCGTCAGCGACAACAACGGTGATCTGATCTCCGTCGATTATTCAAACACCAGCGGCGGGAACATCTCGCAGGCGACCAGCGTTTACGACCATTTCCTCACCAACTCGTTGGATGACGTTGCCCCGATCGTTGGATCGGGCGGCCAGTTGGCCGTGAACACCACTGCCAGCCCCGGCACTGCCGTCATCGGACAGCCACTGTCCGACTCGGCCACGGTCACGAACGCCACTTCAGGGGCCGCCGTGACCTTCCAACTGTTCGGTCCCAGGGACGGCGCTTGCGCGTCCGGCACCACTGAGCCCGTGTTCAGCTCGAGTGGCACTTACGACAGCGCGACGGGCACTTGGGCGTCAGGCAGCTGGACTCCGAGCCCGAGCGTGTCGAACCCCGAGGCGACCGGAACCTATCACTGGGTGGCGACCTACAAGAACACGACCAACGGCACCTCGGCCAGCAGCCCCTGCACCGGACAGGGAAGCGAACCCGTAGTCGTCTCCCCGCCGACGGTCACCACGACCGTGGTCAACGCCAGTGCGCCGATCGGCGGCACCTTGGCCGACAAGGCAACGCTAGCCAACGTCCCGACCGCTCTGACCCCAACGCTGACCTTTACCCTGTACTCAGGCAGCTGCCAACAGAGTGGTGGGACCCCAGTCTTCCAGAGCACTCCGCAGTCCGTTTCGAGTGATGGAACCTATCCCTCTGGGTCCTCAAAGCAGGTGACCAAGCCCGGGCCGTACCACTGGACGGCGACGCTGGACTACGGCTCCGGGAGCGTGACAAGCAGTTGCGAGCCGGTGGCTGTCTCAGGAACCCCGCTTCTGACCACCACTCCCATGCCCTCGAGCGCGCCCGTCAACACCCCGATCGCCGACCAGGCGACCGTGACGGGGCTGACGGAGGTATCCGGCAGTGTCCCGACCAACGACAAGGTCAGCTTCCAGATCGTCTCCAGCTGCCCCGTCAGCCCGTCGGCGCCACTCCTGAACGTAAGTCTCGGCTCGTCGACGCTGACCCTTACCAGTAATGGCTCGACTTACACCGGTACGGCGACCTCCGCGGCCTACACGCCGACGACACCCGGGACCTACTACTGGAACGTGAGCTTTGCAGGGGACACCTACAACGCGCCCATCACAAACCAGTGCGGCGAGCCGGTGACGGTTTACCCGCCCAATAGCCCGCCTCCCACTCCCAACGCTCCCGCTGTCACCACGGTCCCGAGCGCGGGCGGCCCGGTCGGAACGGCTCTGTCGGACACCGCCCACATCACCGGGATCGTGAGCCCCGCCAGCACCGACAACGTGAGCTTCGCGCTCTACTCGAACTCCTCTTGCACCGCGCTGGCGGACAACCTCGGCAACGCCTCCCTCATCGGTCCGGCGACCACCAACGGAGTCGCGACCTGGACGGCCGGCTCCCCTGGCACCGGGTACGCTCCTTCCGTGGCTGGCACCTACTACTGGGGCGTGACCTTCAACTCGGTCAACGACCCGGCCAACCTCAGCAGCTCTCTTATCTGCGGGGAGCCGGTCACGATCACCACGTCGGGTGGGACCCTGGGAGCCCACACGACTCCGACCCCCGCTCCGACCCCGGCGGGGGCGGTGAAGGCGGCGAGCACGCCCACCCCCAACACCGGCGCGGACCTCTTCCTGCCCGGCCTGCTGGCAGCGCTGGCCCTCCTCGTGGGTGGCCTGCTGCTTCTGGTCGGCGTCCGACTCGGCAATGATCCCAGCCTCTGAGTAAACGTCTCCAGCGACGAGCTACAGCCCCCGGACGAACGGGGGGCCTGACGGCCCCCCGTTTCCGGGGGTTTTTCGTGCCCGAGCCGCCCAGGATGAACGGGTGCCGTAACCGGATTGCGCATGTCTGCCCGGGTGCGCTTGCATCCGTGTGTGGGTGCTGCCTGCTGGGAGAAGGGCCTGCCCGCCGAGACGCATCACGGCGGGAAATCAGGGCCTCCCTGCGGGTGACTCGGGCAACAGTCCGGCTACTTCGAGCTGTGGTAGCGAGCCCCTAACGGTGAACACCTTGCCGCCGGCCCCACCGACTCCCAACACCCCCACCCTCACCACTGTCCCGAGCGCCGGTGGCCCGGTGGGAACGGTTCTGTCCGACACTGCTCAGGTGACCGGGATCACCAGCCCCGGGACCTCTGACAACGTGAGCTTCGCGCTCTATTCGAACTCCGCCTGCACGGCGCTGGCAGACAACCTCGGCAACGCCTCCCTCACCGGTCCGGCGACCACCAACGGAGTCGCGACCTGGACGGCCAGCTCCCCTGGCTCCGGGTACGCGCCCTCCGTGGCTGGCACCTACTACTGGGGCGCGACATTCAACTCGGTCAACGACTCGGCCAACCTCAGCAGCTCTCTGCTCTGTGGCGAGCCGGTCACGATCACCGCGTCGGGTGGGACCCTGGGAGCCCACACGACTCCGACCCCGCCCCCGGCGGGGGCGGTGAAGGCGGCCAGCACGCCCACCCCCAACACCGGCGCGGGCCTCTTCCTGCCCGGCCTGCTGGCAGCGCTGGCACTGCTCTTCGGCGGCCTGCTGCTTCTGGCCGGCGTCCGACTCGGCAGTGATCCCAGCCTCTGAGCAAACGTCTCCAGCGACGAGCTACAGCCCCCGGACGAACGGGGGGCCCGACGGCCCCCCGTTTACGGGGGTTTTTCGTGCCCGAGCCGCCCAGGATGAACGGGTGCCGTAACCGGATTGCGCATGTCTGCCCGGGTGCGCTTGTATCCGTGTGTGGTGGCGCCTGCTGGGAGAAGGGCGTGCCCGCCGAGCCGCACCACGGCGGGAAATCAGGGCCTCCCTGGGCTGTCCAGGACCGAGTGTTGCTGGGACCGGCGTTGGCGTGCTGCTCGTACTCCCTGATGGCCAAGGAAGCGGTGTCCGGGGGTTTTCACTGCTCGGCCACCCAGTGGGAACGCGCTGCTCCAAGTCCGCGGAGGAGGCGACGATGATCAGACGTTAGCAAGGATTCCACGAAGGGAAGGAGGTTGAATTGAACCGAACGACGATTTGGAGTCGCTCACTTGGCAAGGTCGGCAAGGTTGCAGCCATGGCCGGGGTGGCAGGGCTCGTGGCCCTAGCTGCGTCGCTCTCGGCCGCCACAGTCCTGGCCTGGTCCGGGCCGCCTGTTCTGAGCCTGGGAACGGCTGGGTGTACCAGCGGACAGGTGACGGTCAGCTTCAGATCGAGCGAGAGGAACTACAACGTCAGGGTGGAGCAGAGCTCGAACGACAGCTTTACCAGCGCCGTGAAGACCCAAGAGACGAGTTCCTCGGAGCCCTATAGCTTCACTCTGGAGATCGCCAACGGCGCGTACGTGCGGGCCGAGTGGCGCAGCGATCCCTCTTCGGGCTGGAGTAGCCCGGTCGAGCTCGTGGCGACTGGCTGTCCTACGATCACGACTCAGGCCAGTCCCACGTCGATCACGGTCGGGACTACTGTGGCCTCTGTGGGTGACACGGCGACGTTCTCTGGGGCAAGCATTGCGCCGACCGGGGACGTGACCTTCACCCTGTACTCGGATAGCAGTTGCACGAGTCCGGTTTCCGGCGTGAGCGGCTCTGGGGTGATCACCACCTCATCGGGGTCTTCGACGGCTAGCTATTCCCAAGCGTGGACGCCGTCATCGACGGGGACCTACTACTGGGTTGCCAGCTACGCGGGGGACTCCAACAACAACGGGTCCACGACCGCCTGCGGCGCCGATAACGAACAGCTCACCGTAATTGCCCGGCCGAAGGGCTCACCGACGATCACGACTCAGGCCAGTCCCACGTCGATCACGGTGGGGACCACTGTGGCCTCTGTGGGTGACACGGCGACGTTCTCTGGGGCAAGCATTGCGCCGACCGGGGACGTGACCTTCACCCTGTACTCGGATAGCAGTTGCACGAGTCCGGTCTCCGGCGTGAGTGGCTCTGGGGTGATCACCACCTCATCGGGGTCTTCGACGGCTAGCTATTCCCAAGCGTGGACGCCGTCATCGACGGGGACCTACTACTGGGTTGCCAGCTACGCGGGGGACTCCAACAACAACGGCTTCACGACCGCCTGCGGCGCGGCGAACGAGTCGGTGGCCGTTAGCCCTCCGCCCACGATCCAGATCGTTGTGCCACCACTGACATCGACCACAACCACGACCGTCGCTAGTACTGGCGGCTCTGCGCCCTTCTCGGTGACGGACGCCGCCACCGTGGTCGCACTATCCGACGCTCCCGGCATAAGTGTGGGTGGATTTGGGGAAACACGTGTCCGTTCTCAGGGAAGAACCGGTCCATGAGAATCAAGGGACAGTTCGTAGTAGTAGGTATGGGGTGAGGGTTCGGGA
>JAKAWF010000090.1 GCA_021817025.1 bacterium | reverse complement strand
TTCCGATCTCGCCTGCCGCCAGGCGACGATGTAAGCCTCGTAGCTCGTCCCCGAGAACTGGCGCACCAGCATGAAGCCAACGGCCTGGTCTCCCAGCGTCCCCGTCGAGATCGCCGTGCCCCCGGCGGCCACCGCCTGCTGCGCCACCAGGCTGAGGCCCTGTTTGGCCCCGGAGGCCGTTCGATACCGCGTGGCCGAGCTCTCGATCACCACCGGGCCCACCGCCTGCTGCGGGCTGGCACTGCGATTGAAGTCGGCCTCGTAGCCACCCTGTCGGCCGGCTTTCTCCAGCTTCCGAAGCAGAGCCGTGTTCTTGCCGGCGGCGCGCTGGTTGCTGTAGTAGCCCGCCGACGGGGACCCATGCTCGACCACGAAGCCTGGATAGGGGAGCTCGGCGACGGTCAGGACCAGGTCGTTCAGGGGGGCCCTGATCAACTGCGCGGGAGCGGTCCCGCAGCCACCCAATAGCACTGAGACCGAGCAGCCGACGGCCGCCAGCACGCCCGCCCGAGCCAATCCCCCCCGAGGAGAGCTGGGACTCAGCTCGCGCCCGCCCGCGACCGCCCCGGGTCAGGCCTGGAAACGCTCCCCCCTGCCGGACGGATCGTGACCCTGCGGGCCTCGTCCAGGCCGCTGCTCTCGGTCAGGACCAAGGGCTCGGCGGCCAGCGCGATGTGCACTGCTCGGCGTTCATACGGAGGCATCGGGTCCAGCGTCGCCGGTCGCCCGGTCCGGACCACATCGGCGGCCACCCGGCGCGCCATCTGGGCCACGGCCAGCTCCCGCCGCTCCCGATAGTGGGCGACATCGACGATCACCCGCGGACCCCCTGGGGACCGCTGACCCCCCATCAGGTTGACGATCGTCTGGAGGGCGCGCAGCGACTCGCCCCGCCACCCGATCAGGACCCCGAGGTCGCTCCCCTCGACCTCCAAGGTCACCGGAGCCACCCCGTCCTCGGGTCCGGGGCCGGCTTGGAGGGGTCGGGCGACGCTGACGGTGGCATCCACCTCCATGCGGGCCAGCAGTTCCTCCAGGTGCCGCCGGGCCGCCCCCGCCTCGGGCGGGACCGGACTCACCCTAACTCGTGCCTCCGCGGCGCTCATGTGCTCTCCCGGGATGGCCCCGCCGCCCTGGCTGAGCACGTCGACCAGCGCTTCTTCACGGTGCAGCCCAGCCTGGGCCAGGGCGATGGCGACGGCCTCCTCCACCGTGGGGGCGACGGCCTCGAACACACCCTCGCTCACCTCCGGAGGCACCCGCTAGCGACCCGAGGCCCGACGCTTGGGCCGGACTCCACCGGCCTTGGCGGCGGGTCTGTTCGGCTCGCGCTGGCCGGATCCCGTCCCCCCTGGGGCCGGCCGCTTGGGGCGCCTGCCTACCGACGCACCGCCGGGCTCGTCCCCGGGCCCACCGCCCCGCCGGCTGGGCCCGCCGGGGATCACCAGCGCCGCGGTCCCGCCCTCGGCGGCCATGAGCCCCCTCGGCGAGTTGGCAGGATGCCAGCCCGCCCCCGGGAACCAGCTCGGCACCTTGAGCCCCCCCCAGCCCATCATGCTGAACACCTGCAGCACCATCACCAGGCTCTGGGTGATCCAGTAGAGCCCGATGCCCTGGGCGAAGTTGAGTGCGAAGAAGGCGATCAGGACCGGCATCAGGTAGGTGGTCTGGGCCATCACCCGATACATCTGCTTCTCCGAGTCGCTCATGTCCGGCCTGACCGGCTGCATCATCATCTTCGACTGCATGAAGGTGAACACTCCCGCCAGGATCGGGATGATCAGCAGCAGAGGGTGGCCCACAATGCCGCCCTTGACCTTGAAGGCGATGTCGCTGAGCTGGGACACCCAGAGGAAACCGCCGTGGCCGTGGAGGCCCTCCGAGAGCTTCTGGATGGCCCCGTAGAGGGCGTAGATGAAGGGCATCTGGATCAGCAAGGGCAGGCAGCCCGAGAGCTGGCTCAGGGGATTGACCCCGTGGCGCTTGTAGAGCAGCATCGTCTCCTCGTTGAGCCGCTGCCGGTCCTTCTTGTACTTCTGCTGGAGGGCCTTCAGCTCGGGACCGACCCGGCGCTGTTCGGCCTGGATCCGCCACTGGGTCGCGATCTGCCAGCGAAAGAGGGGGAAAAGCAGGCCCCGAATCACCAAGGTGAGGGCGATGATGGCGACCCCGAAGGCTCCGATGCTGGCCGTGGGCCCGAAGCTCTGGAAGATCTTGTCGAAGAACTGCAGCGCGACCCCGATCGGCGTCAGCAGGAGGTAGAAGAAGACCGCCAGGAACGGGTTGGTCGGAGGCGGCGCGAGCGGGTTTACGAAGGCCAGCAGCTCAACGCCCACGCTTCAGCTCCTCCGGCAAGGGCACCGGGTCATACCCGCCCGCGTGGAATGGGTGGCACCGGAGGATGCGCAGGAGGCCCATCCGCCACCCCCGCCCGAAGCCGTAGAGCTGAATCGCCTCGGAGGTGTAGTGGGAGCAGGAGGGCTCGTAGCGACAGCCTCCGACCAGCCCCAGGATGGGACTGAGGGAGACCTGATAGAAGGCGATCAGCCAGAGCGAGAGCTTCTTCAAGGGACGCGGACACCCGCTCTCTGGAGGGTTCGACTCACCGTCGCCGCCAACTGCTGATAGGAACTGCTGGCCGCGGCTGGGGACGGGATCATGACCAGATCGAAAGCCCCGAGGGAGCACATTTCGCTGGCGGCCGCCGCCCGCAGACGCCTGCGGATCAGGTTTCGCTCCACCGCCCCACCCAGCCGTCGCGACACCGAGATCCCCATCCGCGGATGGCCGAGGTCGTTGGGCCTGACCTGAAGCCGGAGCAAAGGATCCACAACCCCTCTCCGCTCGCTCCGCACCCGTTCAAAGTCGGCGGAGTTGCGAAGCCGGTAGCGGCTGTTCACCGCACCGGTGCGGGCGTCAAACGCCAGCGGCCCTTGAGGCGCCTCCGCTTGAGTACACGGATGCCGCCCGGGCTCGACATCCGGGCCCGAAACCCGTGCGTCTTCATCCGGTAGCGCTTCTTGGGTTGAAAGGTTCGCTTGATGACCGATCTCCTCTGCCAGCCGACGGTGAGCCTCATCGCCTGGAGGCTTGCCGGCGCAGGGCATCACTAAATAGCTACCCGACCGGCCATGAGGATACCAGACACGCCGGGTCGGCCCCTTCCCCCGGAGCCGCCCGAGTCCGCGGGCCGGGCCCGTCCCCCTTGGGAATCCCCCTCCATTCGGCCCTCCCGGGTCGGGCGAGGGTGGGCGGGGCGGCTCGCGCCAGCCCTTTGACCATTGCGGCGCGGCGGCGGCGGTGCTACCATCCAGGCGCGACAGCGGGGGTGGGCCCGACCCGGTCCAAGCTTCGATTTCCACAGGGTGCATCTCTCCCTCACGTGAGTTTTCCACTGCTGTGTACAAGGTGTGAATTGCGCTTGGTTCTGTGTGCTTTGGCCTCCCCGCCGGGGCTCTGTTGAGCCTCTCCCCCGACCAGCTCTGGACGGCGGCGCAAGAGGAGTTGCGTTTCCAGGTGAGTCGGCCCGGCTATGAGGCCTGGCTGAAGAACGCCCGCCTGCTGACCTTTGACGAGGACGGCTCCCGGGCCGTGATCACAGTCCCCACCCCGCTGGCCAGGGATTGGGTCAGCGACCGCTATGCCGCGGTGATCAGGGAGACCCTCTCCGCCTTGCTCAACCGGGACGTGGAGGTGGAGTTCGCGGTCCAGGCCGCCGCCGGCGATGGAGCTCCGTTGGTCCAGTTGAGCGGCGCGGGCACGGGCTGGGCCACCGAGAGTCCGGCCGAGAGCATCGCCGAGACCGTCCCCGGGCTCAATCCGCGCTACACCTTCTCCGCCTTCGTGGTGGGCAACAGCTCGCGCTTCGCCCAGGCCGCCTGTCGCGCGGTGGCCGACTCCCCGAGCCGCGCCTACAATCCCCTCTTCCTGTATGGGGGAGTGGGCCTCGGCAAGACCCATCTGATGCATGCCGTCGGGCACGCCGTCTGGCAGAGCCACCGCCAGCGCGTCGCCTACGTGACCTCTGAGAGCTTCATGAACCAGATGATCACCTCGATCCAGGAGAACCGGATGGCGGAGTTCCGGACCCGCTACCGGACCGTCGACGTGCTGCTGGTCGACGACATCCAGTTCCTGGCCGGCAAGGACCGCACCCAGGAGGAGTTCTTCCACACCTTCAACGCGCTCCAGGAGGTAAACCGCCAGATCGTCATCACCAGCGATCGCCCTCCCCGCGAGATCCCCACCCTGGAGGACCGCCTCCGAACCCGATTCGAGGGCGGCCTGATGGCGGACATCCAGCCCCCTGACTTCGAGACCAGGCTGGCCATCCTGCGCAGCAAGCTGGGCCCCTCCCAGGGCTGGGTGGGAGAGGACGTGCTCTCCTTCATCGCCCACAACATCAAGAAGAACATCCGGGAGTTGGAGGGCGCCCTGACCAGGGTCCTCGCCCACGCCTCCATCACGGGGAGCGGCAGCCCCTCGCTGCCGGAAGTGTCGGAGATGCTCCGAGACATCATCCCGACCGCGGACTCGAGGCCCCTTTCGGTGGAGGCGGTCCAGGCGCTGGTGGCCGACTACTACGGCATCACGGTCAAGGAGATGACCAGCAAGCGGCGCGACAAGCACATCGTGTTCCCCCGCCAGGTGGCCATGTACTTGATCCGCGACGAGATCGCGATGAGCCTGCCCGCGATCGGCCTGGTCTTCGGGGGCCGCGACCACACCACCGTGCTCCACTCCTACGAAAAGATCTCCAACGACGCCAAGGAGGACCCCCGGGTCGCCGAGGACATATCCCGGCTGCGCGAGCAGCTCCGGCCCAACTGACTCAGTTGCGCACAGCTTGTCCAGTGTCCCTGGGGACCGGCACCCTCCAGCCGGGGGCAACTGGTTCGGGTCTGGGAACGGTGCACAAGCGCTCCCTGGAGGATCCCTGTGTGCACAGGATCTCCACTTGGCTTCCAAGATCAATACCGGGCCCTTTCCCCACCCTTAACTCCCCTACTATGACTACGTTTCTAGACCCCGTTCCCGTCATCTCGGACGGCCTGTTCACAAGTCCCTCGGACTGAAGACTTACTGCGAAGGAGGCAAGGCAGTTGAAGTGCACGATCTCGCCCCAACAATTGGGAGCAGGTCTGGCGGCGGTGACGCGGGCGGTGTCCAGCCGGAACACCCTACCCATCCTCAGCAATGTGCTGGTGGAAGCCCGGGAACGGACGGTGGAGCTGACCGCGACCAACCTCGATCTGACGATTCACCACACCCTGATGGCCGAGGTGGAGCAGCCAGGCATCGTCACCGTCCCCGCGCGCATTTTGTCTGAATTCGTGAGTTCTCTGCCGGAGCAGCCGCTCAGCTGGGACCTCGACGCCGTCCACCAGACCGTGCGGCTGCAGAGCGGACGGTTCGATGCCCATGTGCGGGGGATCGACGCCTCCGAGTTCCCGCCGCTGCCGGAGCTGACCGACGGAGAGTCCTTCGAGCTGGACCCCCAGGTCCTTCTGCGCGCCATCGAGCAGACCGTGATCGCTGCCAGTGGGGACGAAGGGCGACCCATCTACACCGGAGTGCTGGCCGAGATGGAGGGTGCCGAGGTGACCATGGTGGCCACTGACGGGCACCGGCTGGCGGTGCGGGTGATCAGGCTGGTCGAGGGCAGCGCGGGTCCCGCCCAGAAGTTCAGCATCATCATTCCGGCGCGGGCCATGGCGGAGCTCTCCCGGCTGCTCAAGCCGATCGGGGCGGGCCCGGCCGCGGTGACGCTCTCGGTGGCGGCCTCCCGGGCCCAGGTCAGATTCCAGCTCCCTGGCTACGAACTGATCACCAGGCTCATCGACGGCGCCTACCCCGGCTACGAGAAGGTGATCCCGAACGGAGCCCAGACCACCGTCACGGCCTCCACCGAGGAGCTGCGGAGGACCACTCGGGTGGTCTCCCTGTTTGCCAGAGACGCCGCCAATGTGCTCAAGCTCCGCTGTGAGCCTGGGCAGCTGGTGCTGTCTGCCAACACCAACGAGGTGGGCGACAACGTCGCCAGCGTGGACGCCACCGTGGTCGGGGACAGTCTCGGCATCGCCTTCAATGCCCGCTATGTCACCGACGTGCTCAGCCTGGTCGATTCGCCGGAGGTGGAGCTGATCCTCAACGGGCCGCTGGCGCCGGGATTGATCAGGGCCCCTGGTGATGACACCTACCGGTACGTGATCATGCCGGTGAGGGTGGCGCTCTAGGCCGCCCGGCTGACGCCCGGTCTTGTACATATCCCAGCTCAGGCTGCTCAACTTCAGGATCTACCAGCAGGCCTCGGTCGACCTGCTGCCGGGGGTGAACCTGGTGCTGGGAGCCAACGGTGGGGGCAAGACCAGCCTGCTGGAGGCCATCGCCACCCTGGCCCTCACCAGATCGCCGAGATCCGGGGCGATCGCCGACTTCGCCGCCTGGGAACAAGGGGACATGGGGGTCTCGGCAACCCTGTGTGACGGCTCGGGCCAGGTCTCGCTGGAGTTCAGGGCCACCAGGCAGGCAGATGGGCGGCGTTGGGTCAGGACCCTCCGCAAGGATGGCCAGCCGGCCGCCTCGCGGCAGGTGCTGGGCAAGCTCGGGGTGGTCCTCTTCTGGCCCGAGGACCTGCTGCTCATCAAGGGGGGTCCGGAACCCCGGCGCCGGATGCTGGACGTGGTGCTCAGCCAGCTCTCCCCGCGGTACGCGGAGACCGCGGTCAGGTACCGGCGCGGGATCGAGCACCGCAACGCGGTGCTCCGGGGCATCAGGGAGGGAAGCTCGGGCCGGGGCGACCTGGCGCCCTGGAACGAGGCGCTGGCGAGCCACGGAGCTGAGCTGATGGAGGCCCGCAGCGGTTATCTGGAGCAGGCCGGCCCGGTGGCGGCCGAGGCGGCCGCCGGCATGGGCGAGCCAGGAGAGGTCGGCCTAACCTACCGGCCCGGGTTGGGCGGGCTCAGCCCGGGGCCGAGAGCCGAGTTCGCTCAGCTCCTGCGCGTGGCGATGGCCCAAAGGGAGCTGGAGGAGGTTGCGAGAGCGCAAACGGTGGTGGGGCCCCACCGCGATGACTTTGAGGTCACCCTCGGTGGTCAGCCGGCCCGACAGTTCGCCTCCCAGGGCCAGCAGCGCTCCCTGGTGCTGGCCCTGAAGGTGGCCGAGGTGAGGAGGCATCTGTTGGATCGGGGCGCGGCCCCCGTGTTGCTGCTGGACGATGTCCTCTCGGAGCTCGACCTCCGGCACCGGACGGGGCTGATCGGACTCCTGGGATCTGGTCTCCACGTCGAGCAAACCCTGATCACCGCCACCGAAGAACAGGGCATCACGGCCGCGGTCCCGGTGGCGCAGGTGCTGGACGTGACCCAGGGCAGGACCCAGGTCAGGCGCTGAGCGCATGCTTGCCCGGTGGAGCGAATCGAGGCGATCCTACCCCGGGTGCTGCGCCGCCTGGGCGCCACCAAGCAGGTGCGCCAAGCGCGGGTGGAGGCCGCTTTCGGGGCTGCCTGCGGTGACTATCTGAGAGCCCACGTCAGGGTGGTGGCGGTGGAGGGCACGACCCTGGTCGTGGCCTGCGCCCACCCGGCCATCGCCCACCAGCTCCAGATGGACTCGGTCCGGCTGCTGGATCAGGTCAACGCCAGCCTCCAAGAGCACCCTCTGAAGCGGCTCCGGTTCGTGAGCGAGAGCTCGTGACCGGGCCGCTCCGCGCAAGGGGCCCGGCCGGGAGGCCGCTTCAAAGGAGGGACATGATCTCCCGGGCGGCGCCGCGGGCGGCGGCAGGGCGTGCCCAGGCGAGCGCGCCCTGCCGAAGCGAGTGCAGCAGGGGGTCGCCCGGGATGGAGAGCCGCCCCAGGGCCTCCAGGAGGTCGACCCGGCCGGCCACGCGCAGCCCGGCGGAGGCCTCCTGCAGCAGCACGAGGTTGGACCTCTCCTGACCCGGCAGAGCGGCACTGACCAGGATCGCCAGCCCGGCGGCGGCAGCCTCGGCCAGGGCGCTGGGGCCGGCCTTGCCGACATACACATCCGCGGCCAACAGCCAGGGGGTGGGGTCCGGAGTGTAGGGAAGGGCTACCAAGGGCAGCCGGCGGGGGCGGGCGTGAAGCCAGTGGAGGAGGCGTTGGTTGCGGCCGCAGAGGACCACCAGCTGGAGCGGCAGCCCACTTCCGAGCACGGCCGCGACCAGGGGCCGGAGCCGGCCAGCCCCCTCGGCGCCGCCACCCATGACCACCACCAGGCGGCGGGGATCGAGGCCAAGCTCCGAGCGCAGGCGCGCCTTGGCCTCGGGGCCTACCTGTTCACCGATCCCAGGATCTATCGGAAGCCCGACCTCGACCACCCGCTCAGCGGGGATCCCCTGGGCCACGCACCAGCTGGTGGCGACCGCCGAAGGGCTGAGAAAGTTGGCCGTCGGCGGTGACAACCAGCCCGGGTGCACCACCGCCAGGTCGGTGATCATGGTCACCAACGGGGCCGGCGCTGACAGCCGGCTGGAGGCGCGGAGGGCGGCGGGACCGAGCAGGGGATGGCAGTTGACGACCACCCGAGGTTGGCGCGCCTGGGTGACCCGGGTCATGGCCGGCGCGAGCCCCGAGAGCAGGAAGCTCTCCAGAGGCTTCCTGGCCCACGGCCTGGCGAAGGTCCGGAAGAGGAGGCCCCAGAGGAGGGGAGAGGTGCGGACCAAGGGTCCGTAGGCCAGCAGCAAGGCGCGGGCGTGAGGGCGAGCGCCAGCCGCCAGGGGATCTTCGATGGCCACCCGCAGGGCACCGCGGCTCTCGGCCAGAAGGGCGGCGCGCAGGGCCTCCGCCACCCGGCGGTGGCCGCCGCCGGTCTTGGTCGCCCAGAGCAGAACGTCCACGGGGGAGCGCGTGGAAGCGGGCTCCTCAGACATCCCGCACGCGGGCCGGTCGGACCACCCTGCCGGGCCGCCGGGGGGAGCCGTCGATCATCCGCCCTGGTCCGCGGGGATCCAGCGCGGCGAGGCATCCCCGCCGGTCGCCCCCAGAGCGGGTGTCGGCTCGGTCTCCCGCCGACGGGGAGCCCGAGAGTGAGCCAGCCCGGGCAGGTGTGCGCGGGCACTGGGGATCGAGCGCGACGGCTCGGATCTGGGGAGAGCGCCGGCCTGGGTGAGGAAGCGCAACAGAGGAGATGGTAGAGTGAACTCAGCGGTCGCTGGGGGATGGGTTGGCGACCTTGTGCCAAGTACCAGGGTGGACCAGCATCGGGGTTTCATGTACGGCGCCCCTGGGGGCGCCGGAACGACTGCACCAGGCTCAAGGCGGCCTCCAAGTCGAAATGGTCGACACCGCCGAAGGGCTGCGCGAATCGCGCAGTCTTTGGCTGGAGCTGGAGCGCGCAGGTGCCCAGCTTAATCCGTTCCTGACCTGGGAGTGGCAGTGGAGTTGGTGGGAGACCTTCGGGGCGGGCCACGAGCCGCGCTACCTGCTGGTGCGGGCCGGGGAGTCCCTCATCGGACTGGTGCCCCTGTGCATCTCCAGCCGGGAGCCGGACCGACTCCTCTTCGGGGGCGGGCTGCAGCTGTCAGACCAGTTGGGGTTCATGCACCTCCCCGGGAGGGAGCGAGAAGTGGCGGATGCGACCCTGGATTGGGCTCGCGCCAGCGCTGGGGAGGCCGGGGTGCTGGACCTGCACTTTCTGCCCCAGGACTCCGCCCCACTATTGGCGTTGAGGGATGCGGCCGAGGCCCGCTCCCTGACCGCGCAGGAGAGGCCCGAGGAGGTGAGCCCCGGGCTGGCTCTTCCGGCTGACTTCGACACCTATCTGGCCCAGAGCCTGGGCAAGAAGGAACGGCACGAGTTGCGGCGCAAGTTCCGCCGGCTCGACGAGGAGAGGCCGGACTGGCACATGGCCAGCCAGGACGACATCGGCCTGGAGTCGGCCCTGGAGGCCTTCCTCCGCCTCCTGCAGGCCAGCGGGGAGCGCAAGCGAGAGTTCCTGACCCCGCAGGTTCGGGAATTCTTCTCCCGGATCTCGCGCAATCTCCAGGAGCGCGGCTGGTTGCGAATCCAGCTTCTGGAGGCGCGAGGGGAGGTGCTCGGGGGGATCTTCGGCTTCACCATGGGCGGGGTCTGGCATCTGTACAACTCCGGCTACGACCCCAACCACGGCTCGCTCTCGCCCGGCCTGCTGTGCGTCGCGGAGGGGATCCGCACCGCCATCGGCGAGGGCTGCAGCAGGGCCGACATGCTCCGCGGCAACGAGCCCTACAAGTACCGGCTGGGGGCTCGGGACTGGCCCCTCCAGCGCCTCCTCATCACGGCCGGCTCCGCGCCGGCGTCGCCGTGAGCCGGGGGTTCCACCAGCCCCGCGGGGAGGACGCCGTCGCCTTCCTCTCGCTCCATGCGTCGCCCTTGGCACGCCTGGGCAAGCGCGAGAACGGCGGCCTCAGCGTCTATGTTCGCGGCGTTTGCGAGGAGCTGGGAGCGCGTGGGATCCACACCGATGTGTTCGTCAGGCGCACCGACCCCGACCAGCCCGAGGAACAGGTGATGGGTCCCAGGAGCCGGATCATCGCGGTGTCGGCGGGGCCGTCCCGGCCGCTGCCGAAGTACCAACTGCCACTCACCCGCACCCAGTACCTGGCGGGCGTCCGCCAGTTCATCTTCGCCTCCCCGCGCCGCTACACCGCCATCCACA
This sequence comes from bacterium, assembly GCA_021817025.1. Next base: position 1,079 of record JAKAWF010000090.1, on the reverse strand, counting down.
GCCACTACTGGTTGAGCGCGGAGGCGGGGGCAGCGCTGGCCGACGAGATGGAGCTGCCCTGGCTCCACACCGCCCACACTCTGGCGGCCGTCAAGGGAGAGCTGGGCTTCGATGGGGACGGACCGGAACGGCTGGTGGCCGAGCGGCGGGCAGTGGCCGCCGGGGCCAAGCTGGTTGCCAACACCAGCGCCGAGGCCCACGACCTGCGGCGTCACTACGGAGCTCAGCCGGGGCAGTGCATGGTGGCGCCCCCTGGAGTGGACCTGGTTCTCTTTCAACCCCGGGACTCCTCGCGCCTGCGCCTGCGCCTGGGGCTCGAGGGGATGAAGGTGGTCCTCTTCGCGGGCCGGCTGGAGCCGCTGAAGGGGCCCGACACCCTGCTGGACGCGTTCGCTCGGCTGCCCGCGACAGGGGGGCTCCGGGAGCGGGTCCGGCTGCTTTTCGTCGGTGAACTGAGCAGCGAGGGGGCGAGGGTGGGGCAGCGCCGCGAGATGGTGGACCGGGTGGAGGCTCTGGGCCTCTCCGGCCGGGTCTCGTTCCTGGGGGCACAACCTCAAGACCGACTGTCCCTGCTCTACTGCCTGGCTGACGTGGTGGTCATGCCCTCCCACACGGAGTCGTTCGGGCTGGTCGCGCTCGAAGCCCAGGCGTGTGGCACCCCCGTGGTCGGGGCGGCGGTGGGGGGGCTGTGCGAGGTGGTCGCCAACGGGCAGACCGGCTACCTGGTGCAGGGGCGGGATCCCCAGGCCTACGCGGACGCGATCGCCAAGGTCCTGCTGGCCCCGCCGGCAGCCACCGAGCGGATGGGTCATGCCGCCTGGCAGCGCGCGCAGAAGTTCTCCTGGGAGCGCACCGTGGACCTGTTGCTGCCGGAGTACGGCGTCTCCCCCGCCCTCGCGGCGGCGGCCGGCACGAGCGGCGGGTAGCGCCGATTTTCACAAAGCGAAATAGTCCCCAGTGAGTGGGGGTCAGGCGAACTCGAAGCGGAGACGGCGACCGCCCCACCAGGGGACCACGACCGAGGGAGGGTCGGCCTGACGGAGCACCGGAGAGTAGGTGCGCCGGTCCAGTCTGACGAC
>JAKAWF010000089.1 GCA_021817025.1 bacterium | reverse complement strand
CTGTAACGGATCAGCGTGTCGAAGAGCATCTGCTCGAACATCCAGGAATCGACGTCGTAGCCAGCGGCGGGATCGAGAGTCGGAACGTCGTCGAGGCTGGCAAGCCGGAGCACCTGCGCGCCTGGCTTGGAGGCGACAGCCCCCGGGGAGCGCCAATGGGGCGGCGGCCACCGGCAGCGGCCGGCCCGCCCGCCGTGGCTTCGCGCCCGTAAGGGCCGGGAGCAGGCTCACGAAGCCCCCCGACGGCTGGGCGCCGCGGCCCGGCCAGAGCATGCGCTGCCGGCCGCGAGCCCGCGGAACGCCCCACAGCTCATGGAGGGCTGCTGGGGCCGTCTGGAGCAGGATTTGAGAGGCGATCTCTCTGGTGCCAGCGGGCTCGGCCGGCGCCGGCTGGCGGCTGACGGGCGCTGGCCGCAGGGGCCGATCTTGAGCAGGGTCGTGGCGTCCGGCGGACAGCTGGTGCCCGTGGCACCCAAGCCAGCGTTGGCGGGGGCGCCGAACCGGTGGAGGGCCGCCGCGCTGAGGCCGGTCGCCAGCGCTCCAGCATCCGACCATTCGCCTTGCCCCAGGCCCGGCAGCGGGCGCGAGTGTCGGCCGCGCCACCGGGGGACGCCGCCTGGCTGAGGTTGAGGCAGGTGACGCCAACCGCGGGCGCAGTGAGTGCCACGGAAGCTGGCGGGCGTGACCGTGTTGGCCTGCGCCGATCGCCCAGCGAGAGCCCCGGGGGCCAGAGGAATGCGGCGATGGCGTCGGGGCGACGCCCGAGTCCCAATCGTCACAGGGTTTCGATTAGGGAGGCGGCCAGCTGGCGGGCTCGGAGCAAGCGGTCGGGAGTCCCGTCGAGCCCAGCACTCACAACTCCGCCCTCCACCAGAAGGTAGAGGTGTTCGCCAAGCGCCTCGGGCGCAGTGGCTCCGGCCACGCGGCAGGACTCAACCAGGAAGCGCTCCACCTGCGCCTTGTGCTCGCGAACCGCCCCTCGCCCCGGGTGCCCAATGGGAAGTTCAGCCGCGCCGTTGAGCAACCCGCAGCCGCGATAGCCCTTCTCGTAGGCTAGTCCGGCGTGGTCCAGGTAGGCGTCGAAGACGGCCAGCACGCGCTCCCTGGCGGAGGCAGCCGCCTCCAGACGCCGTTCCAGCAGCGCCACCCACTCGGCGTGACGCTGGTCCAGGTAGGCGGCCACCAGGTCATCCTTGGAGGCGAAGTTGTTGTACAGGCTCATCCTGGCGACCCCGGCCTCCCTGATCACGGCGTCGATCCCGGTGGCCGCTATCCCGTCCGTGTAGAAACGGTTGCCAGCCGCTGCCAACAGCTTCTCGCGCGCCTCACCCACCGGCCGCACCAGTCATCGGGGACACATTGTACCCAGTATTAGGTAGACTGGTCGATCTAGTTCAGCTCTCCCACCTGCGGGCCGGAAGCTGCATGGTTCCCCGGGAGTAGTCGGCAAGTCAGATCTGGACGACTGAGTTTGGTATCGGAGCGCATCCCAGGGCGATTCGGGGCAAACGATTCACGCGACTCTGACCCGTCGTGCAGCCCGGGCCGAAGGAATCAGGGGGACCGGGCGCGCGATCCTGGCGGTATGTCAAGGCGACAGCTGACCGCAGAGACCCAGGACCCGCTCTCCGTCCTGGCAGCGGTCGGCCTCCGCCGCCAGGGCCGGTCGAGCACCTGAGCCGACTACGAGCCGAGGCGGCAGCGCGAGATGTCCCGGTATCGGATCTGGTCCGAGCGGCCGTAGAAGAATACTTCTCGGCGATCCGATCTTGGCCGTCTGTCTCATTCAACCATGGGGTCGGCGTCCACGGCCGCATCCTGCGGTGGGCCGGAGGCGTGGGGCGATCCGTGCCCAACACGGTCAGGGTCATGGGGGATGGAAGGCCCGCCCCCTGCTCAAGCCCCTGGTTGTCGCCTGTCCGCGAGGACCGATCGAGCAGGTCCACTCGAATACGGACCGCAATGCGCTCCGACTCTGGAAGCGCAGCCGAGGACCCGGTTGCGGGAAGGCCGAGAGCGCGGATGAAGTGGCCCCGGACGGGGACGGCTACGGCCGAGCCGGCCCCCCGCCCACCCCCTGGGCCGCTGCCGCGATCTGGTCCAGCTCCTCAGCGGTCAGCTCGAGGCCGGCCGCGGCCACCCAACCGTCGACCTGCTCCGGGCGCCGGGCCCCCACGATGGCGCCGGTGACGCCGGGCCAGGCCAGAGTCCACGCCACCGCCACCGCGGCGACCGACACCCCCCGCCGGTCGGCTATGGGGCGCAGCGCCTCCGCCAGCTCCAGGTTGCGCCGCAACCGCTCTCCCTGGAACTCGGGGTCGCGGGAGCGCCAGTCATCTGGGCGCAGGGTGGCCGCCCGGTCCCAGCTGAAGGTGCCGCTGAGCAGTCCGGCCTGCATCGGGCTGTACACGATCACCCCCGTCTGGTGCTCGCGGCACCAGGGGATCACGTCGCCTCCGGCCTCCCGCTTGATCAGGGAGAAGGGCGGCTGCAGGGAGTCCACGTGGCCCACCCGCTCGGCCCGCTCCAGCTCCGACACGTCGTGGTTGGAGAGCGCCGCCGCCCGGATCTTGCCCTCCCGCTCAAGCTCCAGTAGGATGCCCCAGTACTCCTCGAGCGGGGTGCCGTCCAGAGCCGGCCAGTGCATCTGGTACAGATCGATCCGCTCCACCCTGAGACGTCGGAGGGATGCCTCCAGCTCCTGGCGGATGGAGTCGGGACGGCCCACCTCCTGGGGCGGCACGCTGTGGTCGTGCTCGTCCCAGACCAGGCCGCACTTGGTGAAGACGTACGGTCGCTCGGCCTGCGGGATCCCCTCCAGGGCCCGGGCCACCACCTCCTCGGAGTGACCCAGCCCGTAGACCGCGGCGGTGTCGATCCAGTTGACGCCGGAGTCGAGCGCACGCTGAATGGCCCTGATCGAGTCGAGGTCGTCCTGCTCCCCCCAGGCGAAGGCCCAGCCGCCGCCGCCCACCGCCCAGGACCCGAAGCCGAGTGTGGTTATCTCCATGCCGGTCCGGCCCAACGGCCTGCGGGCTAGCGACACGCTCCTACCTCCTGCTGCGGACCGGGCGAAGACCGCGATCGTCGCCCCAACCATAGCGAGAGCGCGCCGGGACGCTCTAAGCCGCTATTCAGGTATCGGCCGCCGCCACGGCCTAATCTCGATCTCAGTCGGCTCGGCCTCTGCCCGAGCGGCGGCGACCACATCCGCGACCCTTGAGGAGACCAGAACATGCGCAAGCTATACAGCCGAGGCCTGGCGATGACCGCCGGCGCCTTGGTCGCAGTCGCGGGCGGCGCGGTGGCGGTCACCGCCGCCACCACCACCACCCCGGCCACCACCACCCCGGCCACCACCACCCACCACCATCACCGCCGGCATTGTCGGCCTTCCAAGATGATCGGCACCTTGACCGCGTACGCCGGTCCCGCTGGCACTCCCGGCACGGTGGGCAGCTACGGCACGATCACCATCAAGCAGCCCGATGGGACGTCGTTCACTCTCGACCTGACCGCTCACACCAAGTTCCTGGAGTTCCAGGGCCATGGGAAGAAGCCCCTCACCGGGAGCGGGATCACTCTCAGCGGCGCGAATGTTGGGAATGTTGTGGCCGTGACAGGCCGCCAGCTGTTCAGCACGAACCCGAAGGCCAAGCACCTGGTGGGTCAGGTCCTCGACCTGACCCAGTAGGCAGCCAGCCTCGGGCCTCAACACACACCTCCCCATAGCCCACCGGGCCGGGACTCCCGGCCCGGTGGCAAACCAGGCTCACCCGCCGGGTGAACCCAACCCGAGCCGTTCCTCAGGTCGAGTCCGATGGCTTGAAGTGGGATCGCCCTGCCGCGGGCGGGCGGCGATGCCGGAGGCAGCGCCCGGGCCGGTCCCGCTCGATGATCGGCTTGGGTCGCCCACCCTGGCGGCCGGGCCCGCTCAGGGGCCAGCCACCGGCTGACCGCGTCAGAGGCGGCGCGGAAGACCTTCTCCGCCACGAGGCCGTGCTCGCAGCCGTCGCCCAACTCGCCCTCGTGGCGTAGCCGGGCTCGAACCGGCGCCACCCGATCCAAGGGCCCTGGCCCCATCCCTCTGGGGCCAACCCGCCAGCGGGAGGACGGAGTCCAGGGAAGGCGCGACCCGGGCTCCGGCGTAGGGCTGGCGATCCCACCTGGAGATGAGGATGGGTTGGGCGGTCCGAGCCCGTCAGAGACGCTCAGGCGTACCGGTAGCCATCCGGCACTGGCACCGGCGGCTCGGGACCGAGGTAGATGGCCGAGGGCCGGATCAGCCGGTTGTGGGCGGCCTGCTCGCAGATGGCGGCGGTCCAGCCCACGGTCCGGCTGCTGGCGAAGGTGGGGGTGAACATCTCCCTCGGGATCCCCGCCGTGTTCATCACCACCCCGGCGTAGAACTCCACGTTGGTGTAGAGGCGGCGGCCGGGCTTGAGCTCGGCCAGCACCCGGAGCGCGGTCTGCTCGACATGCTCGGCAAAGCGGGCCTGTTCCCCGCCCAGCTGCAGCGCCACCTCCCGCAGCAGGGTGGATCTGGGGTCGTCGGTCTTGTAGACCCGGTGCCCGAAGCCCATCAGCCGGTCGCCGGCCTCGACCTTCTGGCGGAGGTAGGCGTAGGCGCGATCCTCGGTCCCGATCTCATCCAGGGTCTGGAGCGCCCGCGAGGGCGCGCCTCCGTGCAGCGGCCCCGAGAGCGCTCCTATCGCGCCCACCAGGGCCGAGCCCATGTCCGCCCCGGTGGAGGTGATCACCCGGGCGGTGAAGGTGGAGGCGTTGAAGCCATGGTCCATGGTCAGGATCAGGTACTTCTCCAGCGCCCGCGCCTGGGCCGGGTCGGGCCTGCGCCCGGTCAGCATCTGCAGATAGGCGGCGGCGTAGCCGAGGTCGGGGTCGGGCACGACCAGCGGCTCCCCGCGGTGGACTCGGTGGAGCCCGGTGACCAGCACCGGGACCAGGGCGGTCATCCGCAGCGCCTGCTGGCGAACCTCCGCCGCAGAGATGTCCAGGACCGGCTGCAGGCCGAGCGCGTCGGCGGTCAGGGAGACCGCGGTGCGCAGGGACGTGAGTGGCACGAAGGGCTCTCCGGCCGCCAGGTCTGGGAGCAGCCGGGCCACCTGCTCCGGGAGGGTGCGGAGCGCGCCTGTGCGCTGGCGGAAGTCGGCCGCCTCGTCGGGGTTGGGGAGGAAGCCCTCGCTGAGCAGGTGCCACACCTGCTCGAAGGAGAGCTGGCGGGCCAGTTCGGCCGCGTTGTAGCCCCGATAGTGGAAAAACCCCTCCTCGCCGCGAACGTCACCGATGGTGGTCTCGGCCACGGCCACCCCCTCCAGGCCGGGCGCGGCCATCGCCACCGGCTGGGGGTCGAGTCCGGCAACCTGACTCAAGCGCCTCCCCCCTGCCCCTGGGCCGGTTGCTTGTGGCTCCCGGCAGCCGTCGGGCCGCTGGGGTGGGTGGCGGCGGCCTCGGTCTTGGCGGCGTTGCGGAACAGGATGACCCAGCCGATCAGGGAGCCGCCCGCCACCAGCAGGATGACCGCCAGGGGAAGCGCAACCTGGATTGCCGTCGTCATTTTGAGTTCCTCCTATGGCAAGCCTTATTCTAGGTCACCTGCCCCATTAGCTGATCTCCCCACCGGCGGCCCCTGGCCGCCCCTTTTCCCCTGGGACGGCCCGCGCTCTCGCGTGCGGCCGCGATCACCCACCTCGGGCCCACAGAAGGTTCCCCCTTGAATTCCCCTGCCATCGACCCCGGTCGGGCGCGCCTGGCCCTCTTCGGCCTGGTCGGCGCCAGCTTCGCCGACGCCCTGGGGGCGACCATGATCCTGCCCGTCCTGCCCCTGTTCCTGCGCCACGGAGGGGCGTCCTACGCCGAGGTCGGGCTGGTCACGGCCGCCTTCTGGGCAGCCGGCCTGGTGGTCGGCTACCCCGTCGGCCGGATCTCGGACCGGGTCGGTCGCAAGCGCCTGATCATCGTCAGCCAGGTGGTCTACGCGCTGGCCACGGCCGCCTTCGCCCTCTCCCCATCACCACTATGGTTCGTGGTCCTGCGGGCGGTTCAGGGCGGCGCCGCCGGGGCCGCCAACGTGCTCGCCATGGCAGTGGTCGCGGACGTGGTGCCCCACCAGCGCCGCGGCCGCGCCTACGGATCTCTGACCGGGGCCAACATGACCGGGACGATCGTAGGGCCCTTGATCGGAGCGACCCTCTTCACGATCTCGGTCGGCCTCACCTTCCTTGCCTCGGCGGTGGTCGCGGTGGCGGCGGGGGCGATCCTGGCCTACACCCTGCCACGGCGGCGGACGGCGGCACCCCGTCACGACCAGGCGCGGGTGCAGGTTGCCATCTGGCGCAATCGGGCGGTGCTGGGGATCCTGGTCGCGTCCACCGCGCTGGGCTTGCTGATCGGCATGTACGACACCCTCTGGAGCCTGCTGATGCACGCGCGCCACGCCACCGACTTCGAGATCGGGCTCTCCTTCACCCTCTTCGCGCTCCCCTTCGCGCTCGGCTCCTGGCCGGCGGGCTGGCTGGCGGACCGCATCGACAACCGCTGGCTGATCGGCGTCAGCCTGGTGGCCGCCGCCGGCTTCGCGACCACCTATCCCTTCCTGCCCTCGCCCTTCTGGCTGATTGGCCTGGGCGTATTCGAGGGCATCTTCACCGTCACCGGCGCCCCCGCCCGGCTGGCGATGCTGTCCCGCGAGGTCCGGCCAGAGCAGATGGGGCGGGTGCAGGGGATCTACGGCTCGGTCCAGGTGGGGGCCTCGGCGCTGGCGGCGATCGTGGCCGGGAGCCTGTTCGGGATCGCCATCCCGTTGCCCTTCGTGGTCACGGCCGCGGCCATGATGGTGGGGGCGGCCAGCCTGGTCTGGCTCTGGTGGGGGGTTGACGGCAGGCCGCGCCGACGGCCGGCCGCGTGATGGGGCGGGGCGAGCCCGGGGCGCGGCCCCGGCGCCTCAACCAGGCCGGGGGATTGCGCTGCCTTCGCCTCCAGCTATCCCGGCGGCGCCGCCTGTGCTGGCTCGGCTCGCCCGCTCCGGGGCCGCTCGGCGGCGGCGGGGAACACCTTGCGGTACAGGTCCTCGCCATAGGCTGTGGGCAGCGGGTCTCCTGGAAGTAGCTTGAAGCTGCGCTCGCCATCCGCCCGCCGCTCTGCCCGCAACAGCAGCACCCCCTCCGCCCCCCGGAAGCTGTCTGCCAGCTCGAAGAAATGGGTCACGAAGAAGATCCTGACGTCCCCCTCCAGCAGGGCCCGGATGATCTGGCGGGCGATCTCGGAGCCCTCGCGCTCGTTGGTGGCGGAGAAGGACTCGTTGCAGAGGATCAGGCTGCGGGGCTTGACCTGGTCGGCGATCTCACTCATCCGCCTCAGGTCCTCGTCCAGCCTGCCCCCGCTCATGGTCTGGTCCTCCTCCCGGATGAAATGAGTGAAGAGGCCATCGCCCACGCCGGCGCGAAACGACTGTGCCGCCACGAACATCCCGCAGTGCATCATCAGGTGGGCCAGCCCAATGCTCCGCAGGAAGGTGGACTTGCCGCCGGAGTTCGCTCCCGTGATCATCACCAGGGTCCTGCCGTCGGCGTTTCCGTCGTTGCCGGCCACGTGCCCCTGGTCCAGTCTCAGCGCCAGACAGGGATCGTAGAGGCCGGAATAGGAGAGCGAAGGGGGACTCCAAGGAAGGGGGACGGGCGTGCAGATGGGCTGTCCCCGTTGGGCGAGCCGAGTGTGCAGGTTGAGGCAGCCAACGTAGAAACCGAGCTCGGCACGGAGCATGGTGAAGAAGCTCAGGATGTGGTCTGTCGACTGAGTCAGTGCGTTGGCGACAAGGTTGATCCCGCGGTCGGTCAGCTCCGCCAGCGCCCGCGCCCCCGCCTCGTCGCGCGCTGGGACCACGAAGGAGTAGGCGGAGTTACGGCCCAGCCCGATCCGCTCCCGCCAGCTCTGCTTGGAGTCCCCGGCGGCACGAAGCACATAGTCGACGCCCCGGTTGCCCTGGCCGAGCCCGGCGCTTGTCAGCGTGCGCTTGGGCGCCTTGAGCCGTCTCAGATGCTCGTCGACGGCATCGAAGAACTCATCATCCAGCTCCCGCGACAGCATCTGGAAGAAGGTGACGAGGCCCGGCGACCGGAAGGTCGGGCCCTGTTCGTCGGCGATCCGCCGCAGGCGCTCGAGCAAGCCGACAAAGTGTTGGAGGACCGCCAGCGCCCGGTGCAGGAGTCCGGACGGACTCGGCCTCAGATACCCCCAGATCTTCTTCTCGCCGTCCACCGCCGCCACCGCGATCGCGTACAGCTCGGCGGCCACCCGCGGTTGCGCGATCAGGTCGTTCAGTATCTGCTGCCGATAGAGGATCGTCGAGGCGTCGGCGGGGCTCGCCAGGACGGCCGCTTGCGCGACTTGGTGGAGATGCTTGTCCCCCGCGGCCATCGCCGCCAGGAGCGTGGCCAGGTCAAGGTCCTCGATCAGGACCTCGCTGTTGAGGGGGAGGGGGGCCAGCGGGTCGAAGTCCCCGTCCTGGTACATGAGGTGGGCCTTCACTTCGCCATCCTGCCCCGCAGCCGCTGGTAGGTGAGCCCGTACTTCTCGGCGATGGCGATCGCGTAGGCGAGGCCGTCGGCCGGCCGTCTCAGGACCCGGTAGGTCCTCTCGGCGGGATTCTCGGGCACCACGGTGCTGACCATGCTGACAACGGACTGGTCCAGGGAAGCCAGTTCGTCCACGAATGAGACGTAGACGCACAACGCGTCCAGCTGGATGATCTCCCGGAGGACCTTGATGCCCAGCCAGCGGGCATCGCTCAGGGTCGTGGAGGTGAAGATTTCGTTCATGACGATGATGCTGTTCGGAGTCGCGAGGTCGAGCGCCTCTCGGATCCGGACCAGGTCGTCCTCGAGCTTTCCCCGGAGATCAGCGAACACCTCCTGCCTCTCGAAGTGAGTGAACATCTGATCGAAGAGGAAGAGCCGGGCTCCGCTGCCGGGCACCGGCAGGCCGATGCTGGCCAGGTGGTGCAGCTGGCCGAAGGTGCGGGCGAAGGTGGTCTTGCCGCCCTGGTTTGGTCCGGAGACGACGAAGATGCGCTCCGGGTCGTTCAGGAAGAAGTCGTTGCCCACGACCGGTGAGTCCTGGCCGACCAGCTTGTTGGCCAGAGCCAAGTCGAAGGTGTCGGTGGCGAAGAGCTCCTTCGACCGACGCGAGATGTCCGGATAGGCGAACCTCAGCCCCAACGGCGCGAACCGGGCGATGTGGTCCAGATAGGCGAGATAGAACTGCACTTCCCGATCGAACCTGCGGGTGGTGGCGTCCAGGTAGTCGCGGTGGCGCGCGCAGTAGTCCGCCAGCCCCGCGAAGACGTCTGGGTACAGCCTCACCACGAGGTCGAGGACGGCCGCTTCGACGTGGTTCATGTCCGGCCAGTTGGGGAAGCCCACGCGGTAGTCCTTCGCTCCGCGTTGCTTGAACTTCTCGAAGGTGCTCAGGACCGCCTGGCTGTAGTCGGGCTCGCCGGCGTACTTGCTGACGGTCACCCGGTTCTCCTGGACCTGGACGCAGTAGCGAACCCCCGCCAGGGCGCCCTTGATGGTCTTGGTGTCCGCGGCCAGCGCGGTGAATTCAGAGGACGCCACGTAGCCGGACAGGTACTCCCTGAAGGCGCCCATCCCCCGTGATGCCAGGTCCACCTGGGCCAGATCCCGGGCGAGGGAAGAGACGGCGGCGCAGTAGGTTTCGACCGCTTCCAGGAACCAGCTCTCCTGCTGGTGCTGGTACCTGAGCTTGCCCGCCTGGGCGAGCTGCGCCCGCATCTCGCGCATGCCCTGGGCGAAGGATGTGAGGTGCTGGGGCAGGGCGCTGCCCTCCAGGTCCCGCAGCACGTCGTGACGGTACTGGATCGTCGCCGGGTCGTCGAGGCGCTCCTGGAAGAACGGCGCCAGGTCATATTCCTCACGCCCCGCCGTGATCGACGCCACGACCTGGTCGAGGTTCAGGTCGGAGAAGTACCGCGGGGCGGATCGTCCCCCCCGGCCGGTTGGGTTCCCGGACCCCTCGAACAGGATGCTGCGAAATGGCGGCGGCCCGGTGCCGCCCGGGGCCGGCACCGGCGCGGCCCCTGGCGGGGCGGGATCGCCCGGTCCGATTTCGCGCGAGCCGGGGCGGGCGCCCTCAGGTGAAGGCTCTGGGCTGGGGCCGATTGGCCCCCCTGCCGGCTCGCCGGGCCAGTCGCTCATCGACGGCACTCCGGGGCGCGCATGAACGGGATGCCCGGCCGTGGTTCGCCGGGCACGATGGTCGCTGCCGAGACAGCGGCCGGGCCGGCGGCAGGAGCGCGACGCCAGGGCTCAGGGGCGCTCCGCGTACCGACCGAGTGACCCTTCTGGCCGATCAGGTCGTCGGTGGGGGGGTCGGAGCCCCGGCCGTGGTGAGGTCGTGGCTGACCGGGCCCGCCACCTTGGTTCTCCGCGCGTGGGATCTCCTCGGCGCCGGGCCGGAGGGCACCGCGGGAGGAGCCCAGGGGGAGGCACCCGGGCGCGGCCGGGTCGTCGAGCGGAGATGGCACGGCGAGGGGTTGGCCCCCTGGACGGAGCACATCGTGGATGAGTGCGTTGGGAGATGGCCGCTGGGGGGCCCCGGAGCGGGCGACCGGTGGCCAGGCGCGGGACGATGACCTGGTGGTTCTGGAGGGCTGGCCCGCGACGGACATCTGGCCCCCGGGGAGAAGCCGGCGGCAATGGCCTGCGCCCGAAGCATCCCGGTCAGCACCCGCTTCCACGTCCCCGCCAGGTCGCGCCAGCTGACCGCGAATGGGGCCTGGGCCGACCGACAGGCACAGCCCAGCCAGATGACCTCTGCGAAGCCCGTCGAGCCGGAACCGTTGAGCCGCCTTGCCCGTGGCAATCTCCTGGCAATGCCCGATAGCGGTTGACAGGAGCCATCAGCCAAGTCGGCGGTTATCGGCGAACTCCATCGCCTGAGCAGCACTATACGGCTTCCCGCGACCTCGTCTTCTCGTCAGCGCCAATTGGAGCACGACCATCCTCCGGCGAAGTGGCCGGCCGCTCAGACCTCGTGGAAGACCAGCACCCCCCCACAGCCCTGGCAACCTGCTCAATGTGGCTGCGACTGGAGGTCACCACCGCTTCGCGGCGCCGCATGGCGGTCTCGGCCACGGTCAGATCAACGGTGTCCTCGAGGCCCGACGATGCGGCCAGGACACCGACCGCGCGCGCCTCGGGCTCGGTGAGCGGCTGGACGGTACATCCCCGCAGGAGCCGGGACAGACGATGCTGGGGGCCTCCCCGCCAGGCCTCCGCAAGCACTCCCGCTGGTACCGTCGGGCTGATACCGCGCCCGAGTGCGGCCCGATGCAGCGACCACACCACGCGGTCGTCGCGCTCGGCAGCGGTCAAGGCCCCGGTGTCGTCGGTGAGACCGCCGGTCACGCCCCGCATGTGCCTCCTGGCGGCTCCCCGAGAAGGTGACTGAGCAGGAGTTCACCGGCAGCCCGCTCTTCGTCTGTGAGCGCACCCGCCTCACTCTCCCACTCCTGAACCGCCCGCAGACCCTCGCTGATGCGCAGATGGTGCCGTGCGGCTTCGCCCAACCAGGCAGAGAACGACACACCGGCTTGGTCCGCGGCCAGTTCGACGGCCGCTGCCACGTCCTCGTCGAGCGACACCGATCGCTTCGTAACCGTTGCCACACAGTGAACTCTAGTAAGCCCACTGCTAGTGGCACCCCTTCTCGGGGTTCCTCTCCCGTTGCCGGGATCGGTTCTGGCCTCACCGTGGAACGCGCACCGCCGAGGCAGTGGT
>JAKAWF010000088.1 GCA_021817025.1 bacterium | reverse complement strand
CGCCACCGTCTCCGCGAACTCGGGGCTGCTCAGCTCCTCCAGCAGGATGGCGAACTCGTCGCCGCCGAGGCGGGCGAAGGTGTCGCCCGGGCGCAGGCAGAGCCGGACCAGGCGGGTCACCTCCAGCAGGGCCTGGTCCCCGGCCGCGTGGCCGTAGCTGTCGTTGATGTTCTTGAAGTCGTCGAGGTCGAGGACCAGCAGGCCCAGCGGCAGCCGGCTGCGGCGGGCGTGGAGGGCATGCTCAATCCGGTCCCGCAGCAGCAGCCGGTTGGCGAGCCCGGTCAGGGGGTCGTGGAGGGCCTGGTGGCGGAGCCTCTCCTCCAAGGCCTTGCGCTCGGTCACGTCGCGGGCGGTCAGCACCACCGCCCGCACGTCCTTGTCCTGGAGCAAGTTGGTCGCCTGGACCTCGAGCAGGCGCCACTCCCCGCTGTGGTGGCGCATCCGCAGGTCCGGCATGGGGCTCTGGCCGTTGCGCAGGGTGGCCTCCTTGACCGCGGCCTGGAGCCTGACCATGTCCTGGGGGTGGACCGCCCCGGCGGTGCCGTCGAGCCGCAGCTCCGCCAGCGGCCGCCCCAGGAACGACTCCACGGACGGGCTGACGTAGGTGATCTCGGAGCCTTCTCCGACCGCGATCACCAGGTCGGCGGAGTTCTGGACCAGGCCCCGGAAGCGGGCCTCGCTCTGGCGGATGCTCTGGGAGAGGTCCGCCCGCGAGAGGGCCATCCCGGCCTGGGCCGCCAGGGTGCGGTAGCTGTCGGCGAGCTCGCCGGGCAGGGGCTTGCGGCTGGCGACCACCAGAGAGCCCCTGGCCTCGCCGGATGAGCTGAGAGGCACCACCAGCAGGCTCTGGTTGCGGGGGTCCAGCCTCGAGGTGGCGATGAGCTGCGCCGTGAGCCCCGGCTCCGGGCCGAGCGGGGAGGCTCCCAGCAGCACCGGCAGGACCGCCTCGGGCACCGAGTCGGGGCTGAGCGTCACGCTCGGGCGGACCTCGCCGCCGGGGCCGGCCGGAGGCGACAGCAGGACCTTGGCCCCGGAACGCCTGATCCACACCACCTGCACCGAGGAGGGCTCGGGGACGAAGCCCCGGGCAGCCCTCGAGGCGGCATTGATGATCCGCTCCTGGGTTGGGGCCGAGCCCAGCTCGATGCCGGCGTCCCGGAGCATCTGGGCCCGGGCCAGGGCTCCCTGGTGGCGCTCCAGCGCCGCATGGAGGAGCTGGCCGACCCCGATCGCCAGCGCGATCCCGGACACGCCCAGCAGGAGGGGGGCGGCGGCCGCCTGGGGCTGGCCGGGCAGGCGGGCCAGCCAGACTCCGGCCAGGTACGGCAGCTCGAACTGGAGGGCGATGAGGAGCGCGCCGCGCGGGGAGGAGTAGAGGGCTCGCATGCTGGCCCCGGCCCCGAGCATCGCCAGGGCGTACTCCGGCTTGCCGACGGCGACGACCAGGGGCAGCATCGCCCCGACCGAGATGACCTCGAACTCCCAGGGGAAGCCTCCCCGGCGGTAGCCGCTGACCCAGGACCAGCCCAGCCAGCCGGCCCCGGCGGCCGCCAGCAGCCGCTGCACGCTGGGGGCGCCCTGGTTGATCGAGACCATCAGCAGAGCCGCCACCAGACTGAGCAGCGCTATCCCCAGGAAGAGCCAGCGGACGCGCGCCAGCAGCTCTGCCGGGGGCGAGAGATCCGCCATCCTGCCGCCGCTGCCGGCGGCCACGCCTCCTCTGATGTCCACGCCTCCAGACCCGAGGTGATATCGAGGTGGCGCCGGGGCACCTCCCGCTGTGACTCTGCGCCGGCTCCGGTGCCGGCGGCGTCGCGCGGCTGCGACAGATCCTGAACAATGCGTCACCGGGGCGCCGGCGGGAGGCCGCCCGGGTCCTGGCCGTCGCGGGCTGAGCGTCCGCGCCGGGCGCCGGTTTGCGGCGAGGTCCGGCGGCGGTGACCGCAAAGGCGCGCCGGGGGCGCGGTGGCACCGGGGCGGGAGCCCGGGCGCGGCCGCCGAGGGTGGCGACCGGGCGCCGAGCTCCGCCCGGGGCGGGTCACCCCGGCGAAGGCCGGCGCTGCCGGGCGTGCCTCCACCTGCCGGGACCGTCCTCTTCACCGGCTTCGGGCGCTCCATTCCTATATTTGGTGACATCACCCGGGCCGTCCAGAGCGGCCCCGCGGACCTCGAGCCCCGCCCACGGCCATTCCCGGGGCGGGACCGGCGCTCCGACCCGGGGTGAACTCAGTCGACCTCCACATCAAGCCCGTCCTCCTCAGCGGGCATCCAGCGCGGAGGGCTCGGCTCGCCTTGCTTCTGCGGGACTGGTGGAGGCAGGCGCGGGGAGGGAGGCTGGCCCGGGCCGCGGTCGGGGGAGATCAGGCCGCCAGCCCCGGGTGGGTGGGCGGAAGGCCTCCGGCGGCGGGCGAAGGTCACCGCGGGCCAGGACCGCTTCCCGCGACCCGGCCCGGCTGAACCGGCGGCGCGGGGGACTCGACCGGTGGGCCCCGTCGCCCCCTTCGAACTGCGGAAGACCGCCGCGCCGACCCGGAATCGCTCTCAAGGGGAGCGGATCCGGCCCGGCTGGGGTAACCTACGACCCACGAAACCGAGAATCAATGCGCGCTGAGTTGACTTCCCCCCCCAGAGTGCTGCTAATATGCGACCGCACCCCAAAGGGGAGTTTTGGCGTGTCCCCAGCCGATCGGAGGTGGCTTTGAGTACGAGGACGGATAAACCGGAGGGTCGCGAAATGGTCTCAGGAGAGCGGGGGAGACCCGCCGGACAGTGTCATCGGAATTTGCGAACGCCAGGCGAGCACCAATCGCCGGACACAGGAGGGCTTAAGGCAGTGAGAATCTTGACTAACCCACGAGGCTCGTGGGCCCGATATCGGGGATCGGTACGGTTGCCGCGACTCGGAGTTGGCCTGGTAGCCACCGCCGGAGCCCTCGCGCTCGGGCTAGCCGCGATCGGGCCCGTCAGCGCCCACACGGCACAACTCAGCAACACCACGAGTTCGACAGGGAGCGCCTACACGGCGATGACCCCGATGCGGCTGCTCGACACCCGCACCACCGGGCAGACCCTGGGCGCCGGGAGCAGCCTGAACCTGCCGGTGGTCACCGCCGCCGACGGAGTGCCGTCCAACGCCACCGCGGTGGCCCTGAACGTCACCGTCACCAACACCACCGGCGCGAGCTACCTGTCGGCCTATCCGACCGGTGGCACCCAGCCCCTGGTGTCCAACCTCAACTGGGCGATGGGCGAGACCGTACCCAACTCCGTGATCGTCCCGGTCGGGACCGGCGGAGACGTCACCTTCTACAACCACACCGGGAGCACCGACGTGGTGGTGGACCTCGAGGGCTACTTCGCCCCGCCGACCAACGGCAGCACCGCGGGCGCGTACGTTCCGCTGACCCCAGCCAGGATCGCCGACACCCGCACCGGCAGCGGCTACCCCAACGCGGGCAGCACGCTCGCCGCGGGCGGCAGCGTCAACGTCCAGGTCACCGGGGCCGGCGGAGTTCCCAGCGGTGCGACCGCCGCGATCCTGAACGTCACCGCCACCAACACCACGGCCGCCAGCTATGCCGAGGTCTATCCGACCGGGGCCACCCAGCCGACCGCCTCGAACCTGAACTGGACCATGGGTGAGACCGTGGCCAACCGGGTGGTGGCGCCGCTCAGCGCGAGCGGGATGGTCACGATCTACAACCACACCGGGAGCACCGACGTGGTGGTGGACGTGTCCGGCTACTTCACCAACAGCACGATGACGCTGCCATCGACCGCGAGCCTCTACAACTCGATGACGCCGATTCGGGTGGTCGACACCCGGGTCAGCGGCGGGACTCTCGGAGCGGGCGGGACCTACACCACCACCCTCGGGGGGGCAGGGTCGGTGCCCGCAACCGCGACCGCGGTCGTGACCAACGTGACCGCGGTGAACACCACCGCGGCGAGCTTCTTCACCGTCTACCCCGCGGGCGCCGCGCAGCCGGTCGCCTCTGACGTCAACTGGAGCGCCGGCCAGGTCGTGCCGAACCTCACAGTGGCGACGCTCAGCAGCACCGGGGCGATAACGGTCTTCAACCACGCGGGCATGGCGGACCTCGTCATCGATGAGTTCGGCTACTTCACGCCGTACGTGACTCCGATAGTGGTCGTCACCACGACCAAGACCACACTCACAGAGAGCACCACCGCGACCGTGACGGCCACTGTCACGGACACATCTTTCACGTACCCCGACCCGGTGCAGTTCACCGTCACGGGTGCTGGTTGCGGTACCGTCTCGCCGGCAATCACAAGCACAGCACTCGTTAACGGCGCCAACACCGCGAGCACGACCTACACCGCCGGCACCACGGTCGGCAACTGCGTCATCACAGCGACCGAGGCGGACGGCGGCAACCAGGGCTCGATCTCGATCGCGACCACCGCGCCCACGAACACCGTCACCATGAGCCCCGCGAGCCAAACGGCCGTGGTCAGCAGTGGCGGGTTTACGATCACAGCGACCGTCGACAGCCCGACCGGGGCGGCCGTCTCCGGTGATGCGGTCACCTTCACCGAGGTCGGCAACGCGTCGTCCGCGGCATGCGGTTCCCTGAACACGACCAGCGGCACGACCAACTCGTCCGGCCAGGTCACGGTCTTCTACACCCCGTCGGCCACGGCCGGCTTCTGCACCGTCACCGCCACCGAGGCGGGCACCGGGGCCACCGGCACCTCGACGATCGACCAGACCAGCCTGACCAGCGGCGCGATCACGGTCGCTGTCACGAGCAGCCCAACCATGGTCGACGCCAACGGGACCAGCACCTCCACCATCACGGTGACGACGACCAGCTCGATCGGTGCGTACCCGAACGACGCGATCATGCTCAGCACTCCGTCAAGCAACCTGGCCTGCGGAACGCTGGCCGCGACATCGCTGGTCACCGGCAGCGCCGGAACGGCCACCACCACCTACACGAGCAGCACGGGTACCGGCAGCACCGGGACCTGCCAGATCACGGCCAAGGAGGCCGCGGCTGGGGACTCATCTCCGGTCGGGGTGAACACAGCCCTCTTCGCCGGGCCACTCAGCACCTCGGGCCCGATTGCCGCAATCGGTGTGGCCCCTGGAGTCCAGGCAGCCATCCCCTCCGGCAGTCTGGTGGACGTGGTGTCCGGGACCCACACCCAGCAGTTCACCACAAGTTCGGCCACGTCTTTGAACTCTAACGTAATCGATGTGGTGAGCGCGACGCCGAACTACGCATATCCGGTTGGGTCGTTGGTGGTCGCTGACGGCAGTTCCGTCATCGTCCAGCCGACCCCTGCGGTTCCGGCCAACACGATCAGCCTGAGTCCCTCGACATTCTCGGCGGTGGCCGGGAGCGGCAACAGCGTTGTCGTGACCGTCACTGTCACGAACGCGAGCGGAGTCGTGAGTGGCGACGTGCTTACCTACGCTCACACTGGGACATGCGGCGCTCTGTCAGCGGCGGGGGGAACAACAGGTACCAACGGACAGACGGACTTCGGTTACACGACAGCCTCGACGGTCGGATTCTGCACGGTGACTGTCACCGACGGTAGCGGTGGCAGCGCCACCTTCAACGCTACGGCAACGAGTTAGCAGGCTGGTTTTCGGACTCGTCTGAGTCGGAGGAGGGCCCGCGGGGCCCTCCTCCTTCGTTATGGGGAGTTCCGTAGCCCCTGAGTTCGAGGGTGGCTTGGCCCCCCCAAACCGGGGCCGCGCCGCCGCGGCTCATGGCCGCGATCCGGGGCGGGGCGAAGGGAGGGTTCCGAGCAGCTGGAGGGTGTGGGTCACCTGCAGCAGCGCTGCGGGCACCCCCTGGCCGTAGGCGTTGAGCAAAGGGCAAAGGGGCAGGGGAAGGTCATGGGCCCAGCTCAGGACCGCTCCCGCCGCGGCCAGGAAGACCTCGGTCGCGAGGCCGGTGGTGATGAGGGAGCCGAGGGCGGCCTCCAGGAGCCGCTCGGGATCGAGGCGGGCCAGCAGCTGGGGCGGGAGCCGCCGGGCGGCCTCGACCGCCCGGGCGAGGATCGCCTCGGCGGGCTCCTTCAGGTCTTGGCCCAGGGACCCCTCGTCCGGCCGGGCCGGCTGGGTCTCCTCCGCAAGGGCCGCGGCGGGAGCTGGCGCGCAGGGTCGTTCGCCCGCGCGGGGGGCCGGCCCGGCCTCCGGCACGTGGCCCGGGCGCCCGGGAGGGTGGAACGGTGACGGCGGGGCGGGAAGACTGGCGGCGGGCATGCCCGGGGGGTTCACCAACGGGACCAGGTCCACCCCGTCGGCCGCCTGGTGGCGGTCGTTCATCGCGGTGTGGAGGTAGCGGCTGGTGGTCATGATGTCCGCGTGACCGAGCAGCTCCCTGGTCAGCTCCACGTTGCCGGTCTGGCTGGTGGTGAGGGTGGCGTAGCTGTGGCGGAAGCGGTGGGGGTTGGCCCGCCCGGAGATCCCGGCCTCCGTCAGCAGCAGCTTGACCAGGTCGGTGAGCGCCGTCTCCCCGATGCGGCCCCGGTTGGGGCCATTGAGCGAGGCCGGGTTGACGATGAAGTACGGCGAGGCCGCGAGCCGGGGCCAGAGCTCCAGGGCATAGGCCCTCAGCGCCTCGGCCGCCCCCGCTCCGAAGGGGATGATCCGTTCCTGGGAGCCCTTGCCGATCACCCGCAGCTCGCGTCGGGAGCAATTGACGTTCTCGGTCTCCAGGCCGCGCAGCTCGGCGTTGCGCACTCCGGTGCTGGCCAAGATGACCAGGACCACGTAGCCGATCCAGCGCCGCCGGTCGGCCGAGTGCTGGTAGCGCTGCGCGAAGCTGAGCATCTGGCGGATCTCCTCCTCGGTGAAGGGGTCGATCGGTTTGGGCACGACCCGGGGACCCCTGACACCCCGGACCGGATTGGCCGCCTCGGGGTCGTCGAGGAGCAGGAACTGGTAGAAGGCGCTCAGCGCCTGGAGATAGGTGGCGATGGTGCCCGCGCCGATCCTGTGCTCGCGTTCGAACGCCACAAACGCCCGGATGGTGGCGGACGACGCCTCTCTCAGCCCGACCGCGGGCTGGGTGGCCTCCAGCCAGCGGTAGTACGCCCGGGCCGCCTTGGCGTAGCTGTCCTGGGTCTCGAAGCTGAGGCACCTGACCTGGTCCAGATGGGCCGTGAAGGCGTCGAGCCGGTCCTCGAAGGCAAGGTCAGCCGTGCGCCGGCCGCCCGCGCGAGGAGCCTGCGTCCCCTGTCCAGAGCGCGTCCTTCCGGGCCGGGGCTCATCAGGAAGGTCGGGATCAGGCATCTCTCCCTCTGCCGTCTGGCGCTGGTGGCCGTCCCCGGGTATCCCCAAGGTCCGACCCCGGGCCCACCACTGATGTCCGCTACGCTCTCCCCCAGGTGGTCCCCTTTTGCGCCATCACCGTGGTCCCCTCTTGGCTTGACATCCGCACCTCCCGGTCCTCCTCTGTGGGAGCGGCCGTTTGGCACCAGCCTCCTGGGCCCGCTGGGACAGCGGCCGTGATGCGGCGCTGGGCAGGTCCTCGGCCGGCTGGCGATGCGCGATGGTGAGCAGGTGGGCGCTGTAGCCCCGAACGGCCCAGTCCCTGTCCGCAGGGTCGCCGAGCGGGTTGCGGTCCACCTCGGCGCCGGCCGGCCGGGCCAGGTATTGGGTCTGCCAGGGGCGGCTGCTGTCCGGCTGGACGCGGCCACGTTGCCGTTCAACCGCGCCCACTATGCTCCCACGGTGGTGAGCGGAGTCGGCATCACTTCGGATTGACCTCTTGCGACGCCGACGACGCGCTTGGACTCAGGCTCTCCGATTCGGGCACGGCGTGCAGACTGAAGCCAAGCGCCGCTGCTGCGGTGGCCTGGGCAGCATCGCGGGTGAGTAGGGTCATCTCCTCCTTGCTGACCTCAGCCAGGAGTTGGGCTGCCGCCAAATGCAGAGCGTCGAGAGTCCGCACCGTCGTCTTGAGGACTAACTCCCGGGCCCGGGCGATCGTGGCTTGGGTGAGAGGGACCACCGCGAGTGGACCCGTGGCCGCAGTGTGGGCTCGGTAGGCATCCAGACGCTCGGACACCCCGTCATCGTCGATGCGACCATCCCTGCGGGCGCGCCTGAGCAGGCCCGCCATCTCGACATCGGCCAGCTCGCAGATGACCACGGGATCAGGGCCGTGAAAGACCAGGTCTTGGATCCAATCAGCATCCGCCTCGTCGCCAAGGTAGGCACTGCCAAGGGCGCTGGTGTCCGCGAAAATGATCAGCTCTCGTCCCGCTCCTCACTCACCACTCGGCTGGCGTAGCCGGCAGGCGTGCTGACCACCGTCTTGAGGGCCAGGCCGGCCAGTGACCCAGTCCGTCCGGCTTGTCCCGCACGTTCCAGAAGGCGGCCATCAGCCACCGCTGCCGCCTTCCACATCTGACGGGAGGAAGGGGGGTCTCCCACCACCACGCGCAGAAGACGGTTCATGTACGCATTCATCGACTCACCCGATCGCAGGGCCTGGCACTTGAGCGCCTCAGCAATCTCGTCGTCGACTCGGGTGATGATCTGCTTCACAGCTTGGATGATACCAACGAAGAGAATGTGATAGCAGCCCATGGGCATGCCGACCGGCCCTCACCAAGGAGGCTGACGAGCTCCCTGCAAACCCAGCATCCCCCTTGCCTCAACCGGTGGCCACCCTGCGGGCGAGCGGGCCACGCGCCCCCCTGCTCGCCGTCCCAGGAGGGCGTTGTCGGTCTGGCAGATAACAGCGGCTATAGTCGTTGCTAGGTGCCATAATGGCGGTTATAGTCCCCATTAGGATCCCACCTGATGTACGAGACACCTGCAGCGGTCGAGCGAGGCGGTCGTCGCCTCGGCGAGAACCTGACGACCTGGCGGAAGCTCAACGGGCTCTCGGCCGGAGTCGTCGCACAGCGTGCCGGGATCTCGAGGGACACCCTTCGCTCGATCGAGCATGGCACCGGCTCGGCGAGCTCGGAGAACCTGCTCCGGGTGATGAGGGTCCTCGGGATCCTGGACAGGGTCGTCGACGCGGCTGACCCGTACGAGACCGACGTGGGCCGCCTGCGCGCCGACGAGCGCCTGCCGCGGCGGGTGCGGACCTGACCGCCAATGGCCACCGAGCGCCAGCCGGTCGAGGTGACCGTCGAGATCGGCGGAGACGAGCTTGTCGCAGGCGTGCTTCGAGTCCACGACCGTCGCGGGCAGAGCGCGACGGTCGCCCCCAGCGAGGGGTGCCCCCCGTTGCCGGGGTCGGTTCCGGCCTCACCGCGAACCGCCCGCGCCGAAGCGCTGGTCTCACATCCACTCCCCGGGTGCCCGGTCATCCGAGCCGACGCCTGTGCCGTCCGAGGACGGCCCGGGAACGAACGGGGCCGCGGCGTCAACCACACCGCGTTGGCCAGCCATGTCCGGCCCGTCGCGGAGGTTTCGCGCGGCGGCTACCCCTCCTTGAAGTCCATCTCCGCTCATCATGGCTCGCCATACGTACAACTGATCGTACCGCCGTCATCACAGCGATCGGTGGTCCCGGCGGCCCGCGACGGCGAAGCTCGGTCGAGTCCGCGTTCTCGAGGATGCAGAGGAGGCTGGGCGATCTGGGTCCGTGATGCTCCCAACATCGCCTCTGACCGGCTACAGAGCTCGGATCGGCACAACGGTCACGTCTGCCATGTCCGCGGTCAGAGCTCGGAGGTCACCCGCATCACCGGTGAGGAGGCGCACTCGGCGGCCGAGCGCAGCCGCGGTCACGGCAACGATTGCGTCGATGGTGTCGTCCCGGCCGGTCCGGCCGAGTAGTTCCCCGGCGGAGCGGCCAAGCTGCGATGTCACCGGCTCCTGTTCCAGTCCGGCCAGCAGGCCATGAATCCGAGCGTCGCGAGAGCGGCCGCGGAGGACCTCGGCCAGGGTCACCGCGCTCACGTGTACGCTGGCGCCGACCTGCTCTGCGATGGCCAGTTCGGCGCGCACACGTGCGTCACCCTGGGCTCCGGCACCGAGCGCGGTAGCGTCGAGGACCATCGCACCCGTTACCGGACCGGACCTCAGCGAGAGGTGCCGACGGCGCTGAGCCACTGGTCCCGCACCTCCTCGATGACCTCGGCGGGGATCGGGCCGTATTCCGCTTCCTGGCCGGTCAGCCAGGCCCGAAGCGCCGCTCTTCGTTCCTCGGCCTCTATGGCTTTCGCCACGTAGCGAGAGAGTCCCCTGGCCCCAACCCTGCCCCTGATCCGCTCGACGAGCCCGGCGGGCAGACTCACCGACACCTTGGCGTATTCGCCAGCCATGTTGTAATCCTACCACCAGTAGGATTAGGGATGCCAATCCTCGGTGCCGGCTGGGATGGGCGGGATCAGAACGCGACGGCAGAACGCCATCCCCGCCGCTGCAGCGGGCACCCCGACCGACTCTTCTGGGGTCCACGGTTTGGAGCGTTCTGCCGGCCGGGTCGGCCATGCCTCGCTGGCAAGCGGCCACCGGCCGCGGCCCGGACTGCGGTGACCGGGTAGATGAACTCGCGGCTCCCGCCTGTCATCAGAGCCCACCTGCTTCCGGGCACTCCACCGTCGGTGTGAGCCCGTCCTGCTGAGGACATCGGCCAGGGGCGCGTCCCACGGGGCGAATGCGCGCCGACTCCAGGGCCGACAACCGGACCACGCCTGGGAAGGTCCCGAGTTGGTGGCTGGCCACAGCGCGGCGCGCCAGCCGCCGTCGGGGCAGGATGCGGTCCAAGTCAGTGGGGTGAACCGGGGCTGCCTCTCTTCACGGGGAAGTTCCTGCACCGCGAGCTGTCAGGGCGCGTCGCCCCGCCCCCTCGGGAGCCCAGTCCTACCAGGAGAGGTTCGTGGGAATGGGGCTTCTCCGGCATCTATCAGGACCTGAAGCAGTGCCTGGCCCAGCGGGTCGACAAGGTGGTGCGAGCGCTCAGTAAGGTTGAGCTGTGGACCAAGCGCTGTACGTCAGCCCGGTTCCTCCGACTGGTCAGCCTGCCAAGCTTGCCCGGCTGAAGGCCCAGATTGCCCGCGCTGGTCCGGATAAGTTGTTCACCTGCTTGACGTCAGATACTCCGGCGGACAAAACGGGTGCAACGCGACTTCCGTGAGATGGTGCTCCAACGCAAGCGGTCGTATGGCGGCAAGTCACACCCCGGTGCCCGCGCGCTTGCAACCATCCTCTCGGCCTGCGCCACCGCTTGGCGTACCAACCCCAGCGGCTACTTCACTGCCCTCGCTGCTCTCTGACCTGCAAGGGCTGTGAGCAGCTACGGTCCGAGCGCTCCCATGAACTCTGAGACGGCAGCGACGGCGTCGTTCGCGAGCACGTCGCTGTCCAACTCCGGATGGATCCCGGCCATGGTCGACGCGAAGGCGACGCTGCCCTGCGCTCTCTCGTGGGCGAAGTTCGCAGACAACTCCGAAAGAGCGGTGCCCGTCGCTCCCACGAGGTAGTCGCCGAACTGCTCACGGACGCGTCGTCCCGCGGGACCAGGTCCACCGTCATCGTTGTGCAGGAGCACGTACGCGATGTCATACCAATCTTTCGGGAGCCCGCGGCCGTGTGCAGCGTGAGTCTTCGCCAGCAGGTAGGCCGGGAGCGTGGCAACGCGGAGGGCGACAGTCTGGGGCACTCCGTCGATGTGGGCAGTGATCGACCGCATCTCCCAGTGCCGGGCGGCGAATCCCGTGCCACGCAGGTTCACAGCCCCCAACGACTTGCAATCGTCGAACGAGACCGTTTGATGGTTCGGGATGTCATCGAGATCGGCCAGGAACTCCACCTTCACGACCAACTCCGGTGCAGTGTTTTCCCGCCATCGCCAGATCCGCTCATCATCGGGCCGGAAGCCGACGCGGGTGAGGGCTCCCTCCAAGCGAGCTGCGTTCTCAGAGCCACCCTGGATCTCCAGGTCGACCTGGACGTCGACGTCCGTCGTACCCTCGTGTCGTCGGGCAGAAGTTGTGCAGAGAAGGTCCGGCACCAGGCCTCCGAGGAGGACGAAATCAGGGATGCCCCCGTACTCCCGCACGAGACGGACGAGCGCGCGCTCGGCCAGCTCCCTAGCCCGGCGGCTACGAACCGGATCCGACACCGCGCACCTCCTTCAGGTGTTGCGCCGCTTCAGCAGCCCTGCCTCCGCTGGAGAGGAGGTCTGCGTAGACC